>JBILOV010000073.1:0-9348 GCA_044374335.1 Bacteroidia bacterium
AATCACGTCCAAAAGTTTTTGGATATGTTTTTTGTAAACTAAAAAAGAAAAATTTAACAGTTTTACAATTTTTGAATTAATGTAAAAGTTTTTAATTTTTGAGCTGAATACTAATATTATTGTTTGGTTATTTAAAAGGTTAATAATGTTTTCTAAGTGTGCAAGTATATTGAGGAAACAAAGTTACTACATGAATTGAAATTAATTTTCGATTTAATATCAATCGAACTAAACAATACTCATTAAGTCTTGTTTACTAAGAAATAATTTATTATGCCTACTCAATACGCTATCAAAGATTTAGAAAGGCTTTCAGGAATAAAGGCTCATACGTTACGTATTTGGGAACAGCGTTATGGCATTTTAAAGCCAGAGCGAACTGATACTAATATACGCTACTATACATCAGAAGATTTAAAACGTATTTTAAATATTTCATTATTAAATAATAATGGCTTTAAAATATCAAAAATTGCCAAACTTCCCGACCAGGAACTTGTTAAACAAGTTCAATCCATTTTAAATAATTATAATAAAGAAAGTGATCAAATAGACAATTTGGTGCTTTGTATGATGGAAATGAATGAGGCTAGGTTTGAAAAAATAATTTCAAACTGTATTATTCATTTTGGATTTGAAAACACCGTTGAAAAAATTATATTTCCATTTATGCGACAAATTGGAAACATGTGGCAAGTTGGTATTGTAAATCCTCTACAAGAACATTTTATTACACATTTAGTTCGTCAAAAAATCATTGTTGGAATCGACGGACTATTTCCTGAGCCTTTAACAAATCCAAAAACGTTTTTATTGTATTTACCATCTAACGAATTGCACGAATTAGGGCTACTATATTGCAATTTTTTGATTAAATCAAAGGGACATAAATGCTTATACATAGGACAATCAGTTCCTTTTAATGATTTGTTTTCAGTAACCAATATAGCGCATCCCGACATAATTGTCACCACTTTTACTAGTCGAATGGAAGGCATTTCTACTCAGGAATATTTAAATAATCTAGCTAGTTCATTCAAAAACTCAACTATTATGGTATCTGGACGTCAGTTTTTTATACCAAATGAGCCAATTACATTGCCAGAAAATGTTATTTTGTTCGAATCGCACGAACAGTTTAAAAATGTGCTGCATAGTGTTAACTTTGCATTTAATGTATATAAACCTAATTAAACTATTTATTGTTTTTGTTTTACTTTTTTCGTGTGCTCCAAAGAACGACGATAACGATAACGTGCCTGAAAATCTGTTAACGGAAGAGCAATTAATAAATATATTAACCGATGCTTATTTGGCGGAAGGTGCTTCGGGAATTAACATAAAGAATGTTTCGGGAGAGAAATTTGATTCAACTTATCTTTTCAACCCATTAGAGGAACATCATGTTGATAAACTAAAGTTTGATTCTACGATGGTTTATTACACAAGGCACCCAAAGAAGTTTAAAGTTATTTATGATAAGGTTTTAGATAAACTGAGTATAGCTCAGGCAAAAGGAACGGTAGAATAAAGTAATTGAGATGACCATTGAAATCGTAAAAAAATTAGCAAACAAGCACTTTAAAGATGTGGTAGATTTTAGAAGACACATTCATCAACATCCTGAATTGTCGTTTCAAGAATTTAAAACTTCCGAATATGTTTGTTCAGTTTTGAATAAACATTCTATTTCATACAAAAATGGAATTGTAAAAACAGGGATTGTTGCCATTATTGAAGGTAAAAATCCTAGTAAAAAAACAATTTTATTAAGAGCTGATTTAGATGCTTTGCCAATTGAAGAAAAAAACAATGTAGAGTATGTTTCTCAAAACAAAGGTGTAATGCACGCTTGCGGACATGATGCACATACAGCATCTGTTTTAGGAACGGCTATTATTTTAAATGAATTAAGGAATGAGTTTGAAGGAACTGTAAAAATTATGTTCCAACCTGGCGAAGAAGTTTTGCCTGGCGGATCTTCATTAATGATAAAGGAAGGTGTTTTGCATAACCCAAAAGTTGATATAGCTATTGCTCAACACGTTTTTCCGAGTATGGAAGTTGGAAAAGTTGGGTTTAAAAGTGGTATGTATATGGCAAGCACGGATGAAATACATATTACTATTACGGGTAAAGGCGGGCATGCAGCGATGGTTGGAGAATACAAAAACCCTCTGGTAGTTGCGGCAAGTATAATTAAAGAAATAGAAAATCAATTTCCCTTTGTAGTTGATGAGGAAGGTGTTGCTAGAAACTTATATAATAATATTCCCACAGTTATTGCTTTTGGGAAAATTGAAGGTAAAGGCGCTACCAACATAATTCCTGAAAGTGTTTATTTAGCAGGCACTTTTAGAACAATGGACGAGGTATGGAGAAATGAGGTAAAAGTAAAGATTGAACAAATTATTAATGATGTTTGCCAAACATATAAAGTAAAAACAGACATAAACATTATACATGGCTATCCCTTTTTGATCAATAATGTTGAGGTTACAAATCAATGTAAACAAGCCGCTATTGAGTATTTAGACAAAGAAAATGTGGAAGAATTGCCTTTGAGAATGACAGCTGAAGATTTTGCATATATCACACAACAAGTGCCAAGTTGTTTTTACAGAGTAGGAACCGGAAATAAAGCGAAAGGAATAATATCAAGTGTGCATACAGAAACCTTTGATATAGATGAACAGGCACTCGAAATTTCATGCGGTTTAATGGCTTGGATGGTATTGAAATCATCTACTTAATGAAACTTTTCTTTGAGGCGAAATAGTTTTAATTTATTAGGTTTTAATCAGAAAAAGAAATTAGAAATTTAATTAAAAGTTAATTTAATAGTTTCCATCCCTAATTCCACAAGAACTTTTTTTACAAAGATGTTCGCTAAACAATCATTTCTTAACTTGCTATTCTTTCAAAAAAGGTTGAAATACCTTCAACCTTTTTCAATTATAAATAAATTCTGTTTAAGCTTTCTTTCCTTGGCTATGTGCTACCAGGTTTGCAATGCGGTATAATAAACGAGACGCGACATTGGCGTTCCATTCATCTTCGCCTCCTACTTCATTAATATCAAATGCTACAAACGTTTTTCCTGCTGCAACCACTTGTTCTAATAAATACAAAACCTGATCAGTTTCAAACCCTCCAGCTACTGGTGTTCCTGTGCCCGGACATAATTTTGGATCTAAGCCATCAATATCAAAACTCAAATATATTTTTTGAGGCAACTCAGCTACAATTTCTTGGCAAATTGCATCCCATGATTTTCCTTTGTATTGATCTTGTTTGATGTCTCTGTCAAAAAATGTTTTTACTCGTCCTTTTGAGTTATTAATTATATCTAATTCAGCTTGGCAATAATCTCTAATACCCACTTGCACTAATTTTTGTACACTATGTCTTTTTAATGCATTGTACATAATAGAAGCATGTGAATATTCAAAACCTTCATATGCATTTCTTAAATCGGCATGTGCGTCAATTTGTAAAATAGCAAACTCACCTATGTGTTCTCCCAATGCATCAATCATACCTAATGGAGTGGAGTGATCACCGCCAATCAAACCAACTGTTTTATTTTGTTTCAAAAAATGTAGCGAGCGTTGTTTTACCCAGGCATTCATTTCTTCGCACACTTTGTTAATGTCTTTTATTTCAGAAATTTCTGAAGATGGTTCACCATTGCATTGTCTGTCAATTATAATTTCGGCAACCGGACGATAAATTTCACTTTTATCTTTCAAGTACTGATTAACATCATCCATAGCAATTCCCATTTTCCAGGCATCTTGTACAATGGGATCAAATAAATCAACCTGAAATGAAGCATCAAATATTTGTTCCGGACCATCAATAGTTCCACCACCGTAACTAACGGTTACCTCCCATGGTACAGGAATAATTACTGTTTCAGATTCTGCTACCGTAAATGGTAAACCAAACATGTTAGCATTAACATCACCAACAGAGTTTGGATCAAAGTTTTTTATTTTTTCTTGTTTGTTCATATAAATTAGTTGTTTGAAATCAGTTGTTGGTTTTTGGAGTTAAATCTAATAAAGTTCAAGTTTATAGTATATCAATTATCAAAAAACAAATAACCAATAACTAATAACTGTTTATGGTGCAAGCCTTTCGATTTTCCAATTATTGTTTTCTAAAGTAAAGGCAATTCTATCGTGCAAGCGATTTTTACGTCCTTGCCAAAATTCATAATAGTTAGCTTTAATGATGTAACCGCCCCAAAATTCGGGTCGAGGAATTTCTTGATTTTTATACTTCTCTTTATTGTTTTCAATAAATGTATTTAATTCTTCCCGTCCATTTAAAACTTTACTTTGTGGAGAGCTCCATGCGCCAATCTTTGAGTCCAAAGGTCGTGCATTAAAATACGCATCACTTTTTTCTGATTCTGCTTTTTTAGAAATAACACCTTCAATGCGAATTTGTCTCTCTAGTTCAGGCCAAAAAAAAGTTAAACATACATTTGGGTTGTTTGTAATCTCATGTGCTTTTTTAGAATCGTAATTAGTATAAAAATAAAATTCGTTCTCCGAAAATTCTCTTAAATAAACTATTCTAGCAGATGGTTTATTGTTGCTATTTACCGTTGCTAAATTACAAGCAGGCACTTCGTTTACTTTTGCATCAATGGCGTCTTTCATCCATTGTTCAAATTGTAAATCAGGCGTTTTAAGTAAATTAGATTCAATTAATTCTCCTTTCATAAAATCCTCTCTTAATTGAGAAATATGCTGGTTTACGTGACTCATTTTTTGTAATTTTACACAAATATATATAGTTATTTTTGATAAAAGCAGGTGATATATTAATTACTAAGCCATTTTCTCAGGACGCATATTTTAAACGTTCAGTTATTTATGTTTGCGAACATAATCAATTCGGTAGCTTGGGGTTTACTCTTAATAAATCTCACGGGTTATTACTTTGTGATATTTTCCCCCATCTAAAAAACGGAAATTTTCCATTATTTGAAGGAGGCCCTGTATCTCCAAATCAATTATTTTATACACATACCTTAGGAAAAAAAATAAACGATAGTCAGCATGTAGTTGATGATATTTATTGGGGAGGTAATTTTTTCGAGTTGTCTGAAATGATTGAAAAAGGAGAAGTTACATCTCATCAAATTCGTTTTTATATTGGTTATAGTGGTTGGAGTGAAAATCAATTAGCAGAGGAATTAGAAAGTGATAGGTGGTTTTCGAAAAACATAAATTACAATCAATTGATTCAAGTTCCACCAGCTGAATTATGGGGGCATGAGTTAGTTAAAATAAATCCTGGCTATAAAGCCTTTACAGATTTTTCCTTTGATCCTTCTTTAAATTGAAATTAGTAAAAATTATAAAGCATAAATCTTTGTAAATCTAATATATCATGCCTTTGGCTTGGTATCAGTTTAAAAGTTATTTGTTTTTAAAATTTAATGTATTACTTTTTTTGCAAGTAACTATATCCACAAATTCTACTATTAGAAATCAGTATCAGGTATGATTTAAATCATATTATAAACTTGCTACACCTTATAATTTTGTTTGAGCGATTTTTGTTCTATCTGAAAGAGAAGAAATGAGGCTTAATTAATTTTAGTAAACATTATAATTTTTTGTGAATACAAATTTAAATTTAATGGTAAGTATATAATTAACCAATGAAGTTTAATGCTCTAAATACTTTTTTTGATGAAGTGGGAGACGTTACGCGTTTTGCCGGTAAATTTTTTGTTGAATTATTTAAACCACGATTTGAATTTAGTGAGTTTTTAAGGCAATGTTTTTATATAGGCAATAAATCAATTGGTTTAGTAGCTATTACAGCATTTATTATGGGGTTGGTTATTACCATTCAATCGCGTCCAACACTTGTTGAATTTGGCGCAGAAGCTTGGTTACCTAAAATGGTTTCGGTATCATTAATCAGAGAAATTGCTCCTGTAATTACCGCACTAATTTGTGCTGGAAAAATCGGTTCTGGCATTGGTGCTGAGTTAGGATCTATGAAAGTTACAGAACAAATTGATGCCATGGATGTTTCGGGTACAAATCCATACAAGTATTTAGTGGTCACTAGAGTAATGGCAACAACTTTAATGATTCCTGTATTAGTAACAGTGGCAGATGCTATTTCTCTTTACGGTGCTTATTTAGGCGCTAACATTCGCGGTATTGTAAGTTGGGATTTGTTTTGGAGTCAGGTATTTGATACTGTAGTTTATAGTGATTTAATGCCATCAATTTTGAAAACATATTTTTTTGGATTTATAATAGGAATAATTGGATGTTATAAAGGGTTTAATTCTAAAAAAGGAACAGAAGGTGTCGGGCAGTCTGCAAATTCAGCAGTTGTAATTTCATCCCTACTGGTTTTTGTGATCGATTTATTAGCTGTTCAAATTACCGACGTTTTAAATTTAAATTGATGAGCAGAAGCATAAATACAAATACGACTTCAGAAATTTTAGATAACAGTAAGCCTGTTATTGAGGTAAAAAATTTGTATAAAGCGTTTGGAAGTAATGAAGTGCTTGTTGATTTTAATTTTAATTTATATCCTGGTGAAAATGTGGTTGTTTTAGGGAAGTCAGGTTCCGGTAAATCAGTTTTAATTAAATGTATTATTGGTTTAATGAAGCCTGATAAGGGCTCTATTACTGTATTTAAAAAAGAAGTACCTCACTTGAACTCAACAGAATTAGATAAGTTACGCGTTAAAGTGGGATTTTTATTTCAAAGTAATGCTTTATATGATTCAATGACTGTTCGTGAAAATTTAGAATTTCCCTTAAGAAGACATTGGTTTAAAACAAGTAAAAGGGAAGAAGATATTTTAATTGTGGAAGCCCTCAATAATGTGGGTTTAGTAAATACAGTTAACATGATGCCCGCTGAATTGTCAGGTGGAATGAGGAAGAGAATTGCTTTAGCCCGAACACTAATACTCAAACCTGAAATTATTTTATATGATGAACCAACAACAGGGCTTGATCCCATAACGGGCAAGGAGATTAGTAATTTAATGAATGATATTAAAAAAAAATATAAAACATCGTCTATTATTATTTCTCATGATATTAATTGTGTGAAAATTGTTGCAGATCGGATAGTTATGTTAATTGATGGAAAATGCTATGCTACCGGAACTTTGGATGAATTAAAAAAATCAGCAGATTTAAAAGTTAAACAGTTTTTTGAGTAATTGTAGTTATGGAAATTTCTAAAAATGTTAAAGTAGGAGTATTTGTTTTAGTGGGAACAGCCTTACTTATTATTGCATTATACTTAATTGGTGATAGGCAAAACTTTTTTGGTGCTACGTTTGAACTTCAAGCAAAATTTAAAAACATAAATGGATTAATGCCAGGTAATAACGTAAGGTTTACAGGAATTGATGTTGGTACAGTTAAAAAAGTTGAAATTATAAATGATTCAACGGTTAATGTAATTATGGTAATTGAAGATAAGGTGCAAGTGTTTATAAAAAAAAATGCTACTGCTAATGTTGGAACTGATGGCTTGATGGGGAATAAATTAATAAATATTACATCGTCTGATGTGAGTTCTCCAAGTGTCGAAGATGGCGATGTTATTGGTTCAACCAATCCTATTGGAACAGATGCCATGATGAGAACACTTGATGTTTCAAATCAAAATATTAAAAATATAACGGAAGACATAAAAGAAATTGCCAGTCGTTTAACTAAACCAAATACCGTGTGGAGTATTTTGATGGATACAACCGTTGCAGAAAATGTGAAGGAAGCTATTTCACATATAAATGTTACAGGTAAAAGAGCCGCCTTAATTGCCGCAGATTTGAATACCATTGTTAAAGATGTGAAGTCAGGAAAAGGTGCAGCCGGTAAAATATTGACAGACTCTTTATTTTCGAAAAAGTTGAATCAAACGATGGTTAATATTCAATCCATCAGCGATTCTCTATCAGTCATATCGGGAGATTTTAAATCAGTTTCCAAAAAAATAAACGAGGGCAATGGCGCAATAGCTGCTCTGCTTAATGACACGGTAATGGTTAATAATTTAAATAAGAGTTTAATTAACATTAAAGATGCCGCAGGAGGTTTTAATGAAAACATGGAAGCATTAAAATACGCTTGGCCCTTTAAAAAGTATTTTCAAAAACAAAAGAAGGCCGTTTTAAAATAATAATTTAGGTTATATACATTAAGTAGCACCTTCTCTTACAACTATAAATAAAGTTTAACTTTTACTTTTTGAAACATTGTTTAGAACAAGTCAATTAGAGAGAGTGAGTTAAAGTAGTATTGTTATATAATTATATTGTAAACAAAAATCAACAATAAAAGTGATTCTTATCATATAGTATACATGGCAAGTCATCTAATTTAGATGCATGGATCAAAGTGATTTTAATTTAAAAATAGCCGAATTATTTCTTCGATGTTTCTTAGGAATATTAATTGCTTTTCAAGGTTATGATAAACTATTTATTGTTAAGCTAAAAAATGTAATCATTACATTTAAAGAAGATGCTGAGCGAAAACATGTTCCCTATTTCATAATTGTTTTTACCTCTTATTTTACTTCTATTACCGAGTTCTTTGGTGGTATATTATTAATACTTGGATTATTTCATAACATTGTTAATCTATTTATTGCATTAGACTTGATTATAGTTGGCCTGGCATTTTCGTTTTTAAAACCAGTTTGGGATTTACATCATGTATTCCCACGCGTTATATTAATAACATTAATCTTAATTCTTTCTAATTATTTTTATTTTGGAATTGATACACTTCTTTAAAATTAATATTTATTTACATCGTTAAAACATCAATTGATGAAAACCATACTAGTAGGTGTTGATTTTAAAAAATCATGCAATAATACAATCAATTACGCGATTGAGATTGCGAAAAAAACGAAGTCAAAAATTTTGTTGTTTCATGCGTTAACTACCCCTTTAATTCATACTAATTCTGGTTTAGTTTTTATATCTGGCGACGAATTTAGTAAAGGCGCAGAAAGAAAAATGGAAACTCTCAGAGCTCATTTTTCAAAGTTATATCCTAAAATAAAATTTGACATTGAGTTAACCTATAATGGTATCACAAATAGAGTAGGAAAGTTATCAGCGCAAAACAAAATTAGTTTAGTGGTTTTAGGGGTTGAAACTAAAAGTAAGATTCAAAAATTTATTTATGGTACTACCAGTGCTGATTTAACAGGTAACATATCTTGTCCTATTATTACGGTTCCATTAAAATACATGCAGCATTCTATAAAAAAAATGTTGGTTGCAATAGATAATAATGAATCAATTAGTTCAGGACTTTCC
>JBILOV010000074.1:0-9344 GCA_044374335.1 Bacteroidia bacterium
TTAATGGGCGGTTTAAAAAAGAAAGCCCGAGCTAATAAAGACACTGTTGACATGGTTAGTGCTACGATTATTTTACAGGATTATTTGAGTTTTATGGATAAATAAACGTTCATAGCAAGAAGCTTATCTAGCAACGATGCAATCTAAAAAAGGCAAGGTAAACTCATTTTTTTAAATTAAAAACCTTATAAAAAACTAAATATAGTGATCTTCTATTGATTGTGATTACTTTGTTATCTGGTAATGACTAGATACAAAAAAGGCTTTGTTAAGTTTAACAAAGCCTTTTTTTATTTAATAATTTTACTAATTATTTATTGATCATTATTTTATAATTAAATGATTTTTGTTCTGTTGTAATAGTTAACTGATAAATACCATTTACAACTTTTGATAAATCAAGAAGCGATTCCATAGCTGTGATATTTTGAGAAATAACTAATTTGCCATTTACATCAAATAAATTAACCTTTGCAGGAAAAATAGGTGCATTTATAACAACAACACCATTTGATGGATTTGGATAAATAGTAAACGACTCTGTCTTTAAAACCTGAATACCTGTACAGGCATCAACCGTTATATTATCTGAAGCCGAATTAGAACAATTATTTGCATCAGTAAACGTATATGTAATGGTATATGTTCCAACACCAACAGTGGCTGGACTAAAAACACCGGCAGTTACGCCGTTACCACTATAAATACCATTTAAAGGACTACCGCCATCTAACGTTACGCTGTTTATAGTTACACATTGTAGGTTAATAGATGCTGTACTTAAAGTAACTACAGGTAAAGTGTTAACAGTTGTTGTTACTACAGATGTTGCTGTACCGCAAGAGTTTGCAACTGTTAAAGTATAATCGCTTGAGGTTGCTCCATTAATAGCAGTGCTTGATACATTTGGTGAAACAATGGTTCCAGCACCTGTCCATGTATAAGTAAAAGGCGCATCGCCCAAAACAGTTGAACCTAGATTTAAAGTTTGACCTGCACATATTGGAGCATTACCAGTAATAGCGGAAATTGATGCAGGAGCGCAAGGAAGTGTACCACCTGTAACAGAACCATCTATGACAACATCATCTATACTAAACGTTCCGCCTGATGCTTCGCTATTCCATCCATAAAAACGGAAAGACGTTGCAGTTGTAAAACTAAATGAAGTAGCAGCTAAATCAACCAAGCTTCCTAAATAGAACGAACTTATATCAGGGACAATAAAAAATTCATTAGTGCCCGCTACAATGATGTTTGTGCCAGAAGTAACAGAAGCTGGCAAATTAGCGTTATAAGCATCTAAACTAGATCTAACAGCGTAACTTTTAACACCTGTTGAAGAACGTTGAAATTTAAACCCAATTGAATTTATGGTTACAGTATAACCATTTATTGGTGTTAATGTTACTTCATAATATTGTGACGGACTAATGGAACCCGTCATACTAGAATAAGTAGTAGCGCCATTTACAGCTCCCGTTGGCCAACCAACAAAAGAAAAACGCCCTCCAGCATTTGGATTTGTGGAAGGAGTGCCTACAGCCACAAAAGATCCACAAGTTATTCCACTAACAGTAGGGCTTGGTGTGGGATCAGTTGTTCCTGACACTGTTGAAGTTGCTGCAAAATCATACGTTGCAGTAAAGGTTTGAGAATATGCAATAAATGCAGAACATATTAATGCAATAGAAAGTAGTTTTTTTATCATAACTTATTTTTTAGATTACAAATGTAAAAAAAATAAATCCTCAACTGTTAACGAATCATTAACAAAAATAAAGTATCTAATAATCTATACTAATTTGAATTCGCTTTTACCCCTCTTTCTCAGTAAAAATAATATTCAGCCTTTCTAACTCAGAAAGCATTGGCTCGTATATTTCTTTTACAATAGGAATTTGAACACCATATAATTTAAATTTACCGGTTAAGAAATTCTTTATAGAAATTGCTAAGGGCAATCCTACTGTTTTGGCCATCGCCGTGTGTATCTCATCATCACCAACAACCACTAACGAAGAATTTAATTTCTTTTTAGTTCCGTTCAATTCATATTCAAATTGATGCTGCATCACAATCATATCTTTATCACCAGCTTTCAATAACCATTTATCTTCCAATAAATGTTGTAATAACTCGGCAGGAGATGCTTCTTTTAATTGAATGGGTTTATGAGAGAATAATTCTAAATATTCCAGTTTAACAATAACCTCAGCATCCATATCAGTTCCCATAAAGGCAACTAATTTTTCTTTTACTGAGTCATTTCCTTTCGGTAAAAAAGATTCTATTAAATCGGTATACGTTAGTGAATTGGCATTTTTAATTTTATAAGTATCATCCGTTAAACCTAATTTTACAAATACATTCCATGCCTTACAATAACCTGGCATTCTTAAAGTGCCACGCAACATCGTATTGGCTTCGTTTAATCCATAAGGTTCTTTATAACCAATACTATCTCTATTAGCATAAGCATCAAATTTACCGTAACCTTCAACTTCTATTGTTTCTGTTTGAGTATAAATACGATTATATGGTATGAATTTTAATTTACCTTCTTCTATAAACTGAGCTGTGCCCTGCCCTGCTAAAATAACATTACGTGGATTCCAACTAAATTTATAACCCCACGGATTATCATTACTTTCGGGCGCAACTAAACCGCCACAAAACGATTTAAAGCTAGTTATTTTTCCACCTTTTTCGTGAATCTCATGAATTACTTTCATTGCCGAAGCATGATCAATACCGGGATCTAAACCACACTCATTTAATAATATCAGATTTTTTTGTTTTGCTTCGGCATCTAAGTCTTTCATATCCTGACTTACGTAACTTGCGGTTGCAATATGTTTTCCTAAACGCACACAATCTCTTGCAACATCACCATGCATAAATGCAGGCAACATGGAAACAACAAAATCTGATTGTTTAATTAGATCTTCTCTCAGTGCAACATTATTCACATCAAATTCAACTGCTATAGCAACCTCTTTATAATTGCTGATTTTAGATTCCACCGCCTTTTTATTTGCATCAGCAATTGTTATATGCCAGGAAAATGTTTTTGCATTCGATAAAAAATAATCGATTAAACTTGATGACGAGCGACCAGCGCCTATTATTAATATTTTGCTCATAAAATAAATTCTGCGCAAAAATAACCTTAAATTTGTTATCAAAACAGATAATATGTTTCAAAAAATTAAAGTTCTATT
Source organism: Bacteroidia bacterium (assembly GCA_044374335.1). GTDB lineage: Bacteria > Bacteroidota > Bacteroidia > B-17B0 > Aurantibacillaceae > UBA4416. The sequence continues at coordinate 3,225 of JBILOV010000074.1, forward strand.
TTATTTGTTTTTTTATGGACTGTCAGTTCAATCTCAAAACAATACCTTAGTGATTTTTAGCGCTTCCGGCACTCCCTTTTTTTTATCTGTTAATCACAATACTATTAATAAGTTGGTCGATGCTAACATAAAGATTTTTGATTTAACAACCGGCTGGAATTTTATTGAGATAAAAATGCCAGGAGGTGACAAAGAACTCGAATTCAAAGATTCCATTTTATTAAAGAGTAATTCTAAGTTTTTTAATAAAGAATTCACCTATGCTTTAATAGAAAAAGAGGGAAAATTACAACTAAAATTTAAATCAGTTTCAGAACAATCTGGACCTTCTGTACCTCCTGTTCCGGATGCGCCCAAAGAAGTAGTTCCTTTGGAAGATAATAGTATTTATGGCAATTTATATCAAGCAGTAAAAAATAAACCAGTATTTTATACTAATTACGATAAAGAAACCTCAACTTGTAAAGTAGCCTTAACTGATAAAGAAATAAAATATGCTATTAACTTGATGAATAAGGCAAATGATAAGGAAGCTGCCTATCGTTACCTAACGCAGATTATCGATTTAAATTGCTACACCACTATTCAATTAAAAGAATTGCTTGAAACTGCGCCAATTGATATGGATCGTTTAAACTCAGCTAAAAAAGCATATTCACATATTTTAGATCAACAAAACATCAATACACTTTTACCAATATTTAAGTATACTGTAATGAAGGAATCTTATACTTCATTTTTAAAAGAGCAAGAAAACATTATTAAACAAAAAAGTTTGCAATGTAAAGAGCCAATTAACGATATTAAATTTGATGGTTTATTCAGTAAAATTAAGAATACCGCCTATGAGAATGAAAAAATAATTATTTCAAAAAAGCTATTGGTTAATGTTTGCTTATCAAGCATTCAAATTAAAAAAATCAGCGAATTATATACACACGATCGCGAAAAACTGGAATTTATGAAATGTGCGTTTAATGTTTTAACTGATAAAGAAAATACAAAAACATTAGCAGACGAATTTCAATATAACGGAACAAAAGACGAATTTTTAAAATACATTTCTAAATAATATGAACTCTAAAAAACTAATAACAATAGGATTACTTGGCGCCATGGCTGTATCCTTAGGAGCCTTGGGTGCACACTTTTTAAAAGGTAAATTATCTACCGGGTTAATTACTCCCGAACAATTAAATGGATTTGATACAGCAGTTAAATACCAAATGTATCACGTATTAGCAATGCTGGCCTTGTTTTTATTTTCAAAACACAATCCTCATAAATACTTTAATTGGGCCTTTAATAGTTTTTTTATTGGCATTGTGTTTTTTTCAGGTTCTCTTTATTTTTTATGCACGCGAAATTTGTTTGGTGCAGATTGGTTAAAAGCAATAGGACCAATAACACCTATTGGCGGTTTGTTTTTTGTTGCCGGATGGATTTTTATTGCCTTAGTTGGATTAAAAAAAAGAATCTAACCAATGAATTTAAGCGGTGAATTAATTGCAATTCTAACAACTCTTTGTTGGAGTTTAGGTATTTTCCCTTTTACCGAAGCATCAAAGCGTATTGGTGTTGCTCCAATTAATCAGTATCGTTTATTGTTAGCATGGCTAATAATTTCTGTAATTTTATTTTTTTGGAATGATTTAACTATTATTGAATTATTTACAACTCCACAACCGCATCACTATGTTTTTTTAGGTTTATCAGGCATCATAGGTTTCTCTATTGGAGATTATTGCAGTTTTACGTCTTTTAAATTATTGGGTCCAAAATTAGGTAGCTTGTATACAACTTTTGCTCCAGGAGCCGCCTTATTAATTGGATACATTGCATTAAATGAAAGTGTAAACCTTATTGGGATTTTAGGCATGTTGATTACTGTTTCGGGTGTTATTTGGTTAACCTTATCAAAAAAAGATTCGACTGCTGCTTTAAAAATTGGTTATACCAGAGATAAAAAAGGTATTGTTTATGGTATTATTGGAGCATTATGTCAAGGCACGGGTTTAGTTCTGTCTAAATACGGTATGGATTATTATTCAGATAAATTACCAACCATGCATGCCGTTTGGATTCGTTTATTATTTGCATTTTCAGCAGCCTTTATCGTTTCAATTTTTGCTGGAAAATTAAGATTAAACAGTAAGCCTATCCTGACAAATGAAAAAAACAATTTACCATTTATGTTTTTGGGCACATTATTAGGTCCGGTATTGGGAGTAACACTCTCTTTATTTGCAATACAAAAATTAGAAGTGGCTGTAGCCCAAACCATATTTGCTTTATTACCATTATTTGTATTACCAATAAGCCTAATTGTATACAAAGAAAAAATTACCATACACTCTATCTTTGCCTGTGTAATTTCACTAGGTGGTGTTTTATTATTAATTTGGAGAAATAGGTTTTAACTTTACTTTTTGGTTTTTTTTTGTATTTTTATAATTTAACTTCATATTACTTAAATTGCAACTATAACAAATAGCTATAAAAATGAAAAGACTTTATATTATTATTTTATTTTTTATTTCTCTAAGTTTTTATTCTCAGAGAGGAAAAGATGGAGCTACCACTATTTCAACTACAAACAATATTGTTAATGCTTACACCTCTTTAACTAATAGTGCGCTTGTTAACACAACAACTTTATCAGTTACAAATTCAGGTTCATTTAATGTAGGAGATTTAATTTTTATCATACAAATGCAAGGTGCAAGTGTAAATGCATATAACGGAAGCACTACACCACCCTGGTACGATCCAAATTCAGCTTTACCGGCAGACACATCATTTGGTAGAATTACTAATTATAATAATTGTGGTAATTATGAATTTGCTCAAGTAAATGCTATTCCTAATTCAACATCGATAGTTATTGATTGTGGCTTAAAAAACAATTATGATGTAATTAAAAATATCACTATTTCAACTGGTGCTATTAATTTAAATGGAAATGTGCAAGTTGTAAAAGTTCCACGCTACTCATCACTTACAATAAATAGTGGAGGCTCTATTACTTGCCCTCAATGGAACGGAACCACTGGTGGAATAGTTGTTTTAGAGGTTGAAAATAATACAATTATAAATTCTGCGGGTTCTATAAATGTAACTGGCAAAGGATTTAGAGGTGGCGCCATTATTAATCAATCATTAAGTTATATTGGGGGAGGAGATAAATTTGGCTCAACAAAATCTGCCGAAGGTGGCTATAAGGGTGAATCGATTGCTGGAGATACCAATACCTATAAATTATACGCTTCGGTATTTGCCAGAGGTGCAGTTGCAAATGGAGGTGGTGGTGGATGTACCCATAATGCTGGTGGCGGTGGAGGTGCAAATGCTGGTAATGTTTTAAATTATAATGGAAGAGGAAATCCGGTGGCTGGTTATAATACTATTTGGAATTTAGAAAGTTTAAATTTTTCCAGCAATACATCTTCAGGAGGAGGACGAGGTGGTTATTCATATTCTTCAAATAATTCAAATATCAATACTACTGCTCCCGGAACTTTCAACACAACAACTAATTCTTGGGGGGCAGATTGGAGAAGAAATGTAGGGGGATTTGGAGGTAGACCTTTAAACTATGCACTTGGAAAATTATTTGCAGGTGGAGGAGGCGGTGCTGGACATGGAAACGATATTAAAACAGGTGCTGGTGGTAATGGAGGCGGAATGGTTTTTTTAGTTTGTTATGGAAATGTTAGTGGCTCAGGAACAATTTTAGCCGATGGAAATAGTGGGGCAAATACTCTATCTGGTTGTTCTACAAATGATGGTGCAGGCGGCGGCGGCGGCGGTGGCTCTATTATTTTAAATGCAAATGGTACTATTAATTTAACGGCAGTTAGTGCACTTTCTGCAAATGGTGGAAACGGGGGGAATGTTAACTTTAACTGTGTACTAACAAATAATACAGCCTATGGACCTGGTGCTGGAGGAGGTGGTGGTTATGTAGCTTCCACTGGAACAATTCCAAATAACTCAATTCTAGGCGGCAATAATGGAATAATAACAGGAAATTCTAGTAATATTGTTGCAGGATTTCCTCCTAACGGAGCAACAAAAGGTGGTGCTGGGGGCACAGGATCGCTGAATGCTTATACTTTAACAACTTCGGCTAGTCAAACACTTTGCACTAATCAAACTTTTACTGTAACGGCTTCTTCTACAGAGCCAGGTACGTCTATTAGTTGGTACAACGCTGCGATTGGAGGTTCTGCAATTGCTGCAGGTTCAACATACTCGGGATCTTATCCTTCTGCTGGCACCTATACTTTATTTGCTGCTGCTTGCACTGGAACATATAGGCAACCAATTATTATTACTGTAACATCAGGACTGAACTTATCTATTAACAGTCCAACAATTTGTGCAGGACAAAATGTAACATTAACTGCTAGTGGTGCTACAACATATACATGGAATACTGGGCCAACTACTAGTTCAATTTCTGTAGCACCTGCCGCCACAACTATTTACACTTTAAATGGTACTAGTGGACTATGTACTGGAACTCAAACTACACAAGTTTCGGTTACTACTGCGCCAATTATTTCTGTCGCTAATACAACCATTTGTGCAGGAAGTACTACTACATTAACGGCAAGTGGTGCCAATAGTTATACATGGGCAACTGGGGGACAAACAACGTCAAGCATCGTTGTTACTCCAACAATAAACACAAGTTACACCATTACAGGAGCTACTGGTACTTGCACAAACTCAACAACAGCAACTATTAACGTATCATCTACACCTACTCTTTCGGCTAGTTCTAAAACAATTTGTGCAGGACAAGTTGCTACATTTACGGTTAGCGGTGCATCGAGCTATACATGGAATCCAGGGAATGTAATTGGAAGTACTTATACAACAAGTCCTACATCATCAGGAACAGTTTCCGTTATTGGTGCCAATGGAACTTGCACTGCTCAGCTAACGCCTTCAATAACTGTAACACCTAATCCCACAATAACAGCAAGCAACCAAACAATTTGTCCTACTCAAACAGTTATATTAACTGCAAGTGGTGCAACAACTTACTCATGGAATTCAGGTCCTACAACAAGTACAATATCTGTTTCACCTGGCTCTTCAACTATTTATACAGTTATTGGAACCTCTTCCTTATGTACTAATTCTCAAACAGTAAGTGTAAATATTGCTTCTCCACCTTCAGTTTCTGTTACTAGCTCAAGTATTTGTTCTGGAACTTCAGCAACTTTAATTGCAAGTGGTGCAACAAATTATACTTGGTCACCGAACGGTCAAACAAGTGCAACGATTGTAGTTACTCCTACTGCAAATACAACTTACACAATTTTAGGATCTGATGGAACTTGTACAAATACAGCAACGGCAACCGTTAGTATTACTTCAACTCCAACATTAATTGTAAATTCTGTAACTATTTGTCCTGCGCAAACCGCTACATTAACAGTTACCGGAGCCGCAAATTACACATGGAATCCGGGTAATTTTACTGGAAGCACATACACAATCAGCCCTCTGTCAAACACAGTTGTTTCTGTAATTGGTGCAACCGGAACTTGTACTTCTTCTGCAACTGCAAGTATTACTATTGGAACAGGAATTTCAATTTCTGTAAACAATCCAACAATTTGCGCAGGACAAACTGCTTCTTTAATTGCCAGTGGCGCAACTTCATATACATGGAATACAGGACCAAATACAAATACTTTAAATATAACACCTGTTAATACAACTACTTATGCTGTTTCGGGAACAAGCGGTGCTTGTAGCGGAAGCAATACTGCTACTATAACGGTTGTTTCAGTGCCTTCAATTTCTGTTACTAATGCGAGTATCTGTTCAGGAAGTTTGGCAACATTAACGGCCAGTGGTACAAATAATTATACATGGACTCCAAACGGACAAACAACTACAAGTATTATTGAAAATCCAAGCACCACAACTATTTATACCATCACTGGTTCAAATGGTATTTGTACAAATACAACTACGGCAACCGTTAGTGTTACATCTACCCCCACTTTAGTTGTTGCATCATCAACTATTTGTCCGGGACAAACCGCCACATTAACTGCAAGTGGTGCCAACACTTTTACTTGGAATCCAGGTAATATT
>JBILOV010000076.1:0-9211 GCA_044374335.1 Bacteroidia bacterium
AATTGAAATGGGCTCTTTAATTATTGAAACTGACGTGCATCAAACAAAAGACAGTGTGGTAATATTGATGCACGATTTAAGTTTAGATAGAACTACTAATGGAAAAGGTTTGATAAAGGACATTTTTTCATACGACTTCAAGAAACTTTCTATCAAACAACAAAACACTGTTCGGAATGAACATCCCCCCACATTAGAAGAAGCTATTGCTTTGATAAATGGACGATGTAAATTACTTATTGAATTAAAAAAAGGGAATAATTATTATCCCAATATAGAAAAACACGTTGTTGATTTAATTAAAAAATACAAAGCTCAAAGTTGGATAAGCACTATTCATTCGTTTGATAAAGAAGCTTTGGTAAATGTTGCTAAAAGAGATAGTAGCATAAACCTTCAAAAATTAATTGTTTTTAATCTTCCTTTAGTGAGTTTTAATTTTGATAAACATTTTAGTAAAGATGATTTCAAAAATTGGGAGGGAGTAAATGTATATTATAAATTTTGCAGTAAACGTGTGATTAGGAAAATTCATAACTTAGGAAAAACGGTGTATGTTTGGACTGTTAATGACCCTAAAAAAGCTCGTAAATTAGCAAAGCGAGGGGTAGATGGAATTATTTCTAATAAACCTGATATTTTAAAGTTGAAGTAATATTTAGTTTGCAAAAACTATTATTATCTTTACGCTATGCCTCGTTACTTTATTCAGTTAGCATATAATGGCGCCAATTTTAATGGTTGGCAAATTCAGGATAATACCCCAAATACTGTTCAGGAAGTTTTAGAAGAAAAAATGTCCATGATTTTATCTGAAACTATTAAAGTTGTAGGATGTGGTAGAACCGATACCGGTGTTCATGCTAAAGATTATTTTGCTCATTTTGATTCCGAGAAAATAGATTTACATATAGCAGATACTAATTATGTTTATAAATTAAATAAAGTATTACCTTTTGAAATTGCGGTGAAAAGGATGTACTTAGTTAAAGATGATGCTAGCGCTCGATTTGATGCTGAGTTTAGAAGCTATCAGTATTTATTACATTCCTATAAAAATCCTTTTTTAACATCTACTTCATTATTGCATTATGGCGATTTAAATTTAGATGCCATGAATGAAGCAGCCGCTTATTTATTAACGGTTACTGATTTTACAAGTTTTAGTAAAGTAAACACACAAACAAAAACTAATATTTGTAAGGTTGTTTTTGCTCAATGGTCTAAACTTAGTAATACCGAGTTTGTTTTTACAATAACCGCTAATCGTTTTTTACAGAATATGGTACGCGCTATTGTTGGTACTTTATTAGAGGTAGGAAGAGGAAAAATGAATTTAGAAGAATTTAAAATAATTATTGAAAATAAAAACCGTTCAGATGCCGGAATGTCAGTGGCTGGTCACGCTTTATATTTAACTAACATACAATATCCGGAAACCCTTTTTAATGGCTAAAACTGAAGTGAATAATAAATTTAGTTTAAAATTATTAAGACGAATTCTTTCTTATAGTAAACCCTATAAAAAATTATTTATTTTAGCTGTCACTCTTACCTTACTTTTATCCTCTTTGGCTATCGTTAGGCCATTATTAATTAATCAAATGTTAAATGGTATTGGTGCAATTAATCCTTCAGACGATGGCTATATGCAACCCTTAGAGAAGATTAATTTTTTAAATAAAATGGGTTTAATGCTTTTGGGTGTTTTGTTAATTGAAGCTCTATTGCAATTCACTAATATATATGTTACTAATTTATTAGGGCAAAATATTGTTAAAGATTTACGATTACAAGTTTACAGACACATTTTAAAATTAAAAAACACCTATTTTGATAATACACCTGTTGGAACTTTAGTGACTAGAGCAATTTCAGATATCGAAAGTTTAAGTGATGTGTTTTCACAAGGGTTCATTGTTATTTGTGGTGATATATTAATGTTAGTGATTTTTTTAACAGCCATGTTTATGAAAAACTGGGCTATTGCTTTAGTAACGTTAAGCACCATTCCATTATTATTAGTGGCCACTAACTTATTTAAAAATGGTGTTAAAAAAACATTTACCGAAGTGCGAAATGCGGTTGCTGCGTTAAATGCATTTACTAATGAGCATATTTCAGGTATGCGCATTGTGCAATTATTTAATCGAGAAAAAATAGAGTACGAAAAATTTCAAGAGATTAATGAAAAACATAAAGTAGCTAACATTCGTTCCATATGGTATTATTCCGTTTTTTTTCCGGTTGTCGAAATTTTATCAGCAGTATCAATTGCTTTATTTATTTGGTTTGCAGGTCTAAATGCTAACTCTTACAATCTTAAATTAGGCGACATTACTTTTTTTATCATGATGATTAACATGGTGTTTCGTCCTATTCGAATGTTGGCTGATCGATTAAATACTTTACAAATGGGAGTGGTTGCTTCGGAACGTGTTTTTAAAGTGATTGATACCGAGGAAATAATTTCAGAAACAGGAACTGTTTCAGCTAAAAATATCAAAGGGAAAGTAGAATTTAACAACGTATGGTTTGCATATAAAGGCGATGATTATGTTATTAAGGGAATTTCTTTTACCATTCATCAAGGAGAAACAGTTGCTATAATTGGAGCAACAGGTGCAGGTAAATCGAGTATAATAAATTTATTAAGCAGGTTCTATGAAATTAACAAAGGTCAAATTTTAATTGATGATGCAACAATTTCTGAATATAAGCTTAATGAGTTGCGCGAATCTGTTGGAGTTGTATTACAAGATGTATTTTTATTTAGTGACAGTATTTTAAACAACATTACACTTAATAATTCTTTAATAACCGAAGAGCAAGTAATTGCCGCAGCTAAAAATATTGGAATTCATGAATTTATTAGTGGATTACCTGGTGGTTATCATTATAATGTTAAGGAACGCGGCGCTATGTTATCAGCAGGACAGCGGCAGTTAGTGGCTTTTGTGCGAGCTTATGTTTACAATCCTCCAATATTTGTATTAGACGAAGCAACTTCTTCTATAGACTTGGAAACTGAAAAATTAATTCAAAAAGCTTCTCTTGAATTATCTAAAAACAGAACATCCATTATTATTGCACATCGTTTATCAACAATCCATCATGCTCATAAAATTATTGTGATGGATAAAGGTGAAATTATAGAGCAAGGAGAAACCAAAGATCTTTGGCAAAAGGAAGATGGTGTTTATAAAAAAATGCTGGAATACAAATAAAATTATTTTAAATAATGAAAAACATTCTGTTGATATCAGATACCCACAGCCACTTAGACAACGCTTTACTGAAACATATTGATGTTGCAGATGAAGTATGGCATGCGGGCGATATTGGTAATGTTGATTTAACAGATGCTATAAAAAAACGAAAGCCTTTGCGAGCTGTTTATGGCAATATAGATGATCATGCGTTGAGAAAAGAATTTCCTAAAAATTTAATTTTTACTTGTGAAGATGTTAAAATTTTTATCACCCATATTTGCGGACAGCCCACCAATTATTTAAAAGAGGTAAAAGAGATATTATTAGCCGAAAAACCTAAATTATTTATTTGCGGACATTCGCATATTTTAAAAGTGATGTATCAAAAACAATATGATGTATTGCATATGAATCCTGGTGCATGTGGTGTTCATGGTTTTCATCAAATTAAAACGGTTTTACGTTTTGTAATTGATAGAACTGAAATTAAAGATTTAGCAATTATTGAATTAGGCAGTAGGGTATGATTTTCCCTTATTAAATATGTAAAACAATATCTGCAATCTAATTATTTTGAGATTAGGTAGAGTTGTTTTATTAAAATATTTATTACTCTTTTAAAATAAAGTTCTTTAATATGTTTATACTGATAATTTAAACCTAAAATCTTATAAACAATCGGTTGAAAAGTACGTTATTTAAACGTGAGGATTTTCCTTAAATTCGCATCTTTAAAAACATATATATGACTACAGATAAATTTGTTTCCCGTCATAACGGTCCACGTCAAAATGAAATTAATCAAATGCTCGCCAAAATTGGGGTTGCATCTGTTGATGAATTAATAAGTCAAACCGTGCCTGCGGGTATTCGTTTAAAACAACCATTGCAAGTAGCTTCGGCTATGAGTGAGTATCAATATGCTAAACATTTAAAAGCGCTTGGCAAAAAAAACAAAGTATTTCGTTCATATATAGGCTTAGGATATTATAATAACATTTTACCAGCGGTTATACAGCGTAACGTATTGGAAAATCCAGGTTGGTACACTGCTTACACGCCGTACCAAGCAGAAATTGCTCAAGGTCGCTTGGAAGCTATTTTAAATTTTCAAACTATGGTTATGGACTTAACGGCCATGCCACTTGCAAATGCCTCTTTATTAGACGAAGCAACTGCGGCAGCAGAAGCGTTGTTTATGTTTTATAGCAACCGTAGTAAAGACAAAGTTAAAAACGGTGGAAATAAATTTTTTATCAGTAATACTGTTTTTCCTCAAACCATTGATGTTGTTAGAACCCGCGCTGTGCCTTATGGTATTGAATTGGTAATTGGTGATGCTAATATAGTTTCATTAGATGATACATTTTTCGGAGCTTTAATTCAGTATCCGGATATTAACGGGGAAATAAATGATTATAAAACTTTTGTTAATAACGCTCATGCAAACGAAATTCAAGTGGTTGTTGCAACTGATTTATTAGCATTAGCATTATTAACACCTCCAGGTGAGTGGGGTGCTGATTGCGTTGTTGGTAATTCGCAACGTTTTGGTGTGCCGTTGGGTTATGGTGGACCTCATGCTGCTTTTTTTACTTGTCGCGAAAACTATAAACGATTATTACCCGGTCGTATTATCGGTGTTTCTGTAGATGCAGATGGTAATCCTGCATTACGCATGGCATTACAAACTCGTGAGCAACATATTAAACGAGATAAAGCAACATCTAATATTTGTACAGCACAAGCCTTATTAGCTATTATGGCTAGTATGTATGCGGTGTATCATGGGCAAGAAGGAATTAAAGCTATTGCTCAAGGTGTTCATAACGCTACAGATACAATTGTTGGTGCTTTAAAAAGTAATGGCTTTGAAGTTAAAACTAAATTATATTTTGATACAATTATTGTTGCTTGTGATGCAGATAAAATAATTGCAGCAGCAGAGGCTAAAGAAATTAATTTCAGAAAAGTGGATGATAAGCATATTGGTATTTCATTAGACCAAACTGTTGAACAACAAGATTTAGTAGATATTTTATCTATTTTTGGAATTGAATTAACAGCTGTGCCAAACACTTCAAATGTAGTCTCTTCATCAAATTTAAAACGTTCGTCCTCATACTTAACTCATCCAACTTTTAATTCTTATCATAGTGAGAGTGAAATGATGCGTTACATTAAACGTTTAGAAAATAAAGATTTATCCTTAGTTCATTCCATGATTTCATTAGGTTCTTGTACCATGAAATTAAATGCAGCGTCTGAATTATTACCAATTACTTGGCCAGAATTTGCTAATATTCATCCCTTTGTTCCATTAAATCAGGCACAAGGATATATGGAGTTAATTGAGCAATTAAATAAAGATTTATCCGAAATTACCGGCTTTGCTCGTATGAGTTTTCAACCAAACTCTGGCGCTCAAGGTGAGTACACTGGTTTAATGGTTATCAGAGCTTATCATATCGCAAACAATAACGCTCATCGTAATGTTGCTATCATTCCGTCTTCGGCGCATGGCACCAATCCGGCATCTGCTGCTATGGCAGGAATGAAAATCATTATTTCAAAATGCGATGATAAAGGAAATATTGATTTAATTGATTTAAAAGAAAAAGTAGAATTACATAAAGATAATTTATCTTGTTTAATGGTAACGTATCCTTCAACGCATGGTGTTTACGAAGAATCTATTACCGACATTACTAAATTAATTCACGATAATGGTGGTTTAGTTTATATGGATGGGGCTAATATGAATGCACAAGTTGGCTTAACATCGCCAGGTAATATTGGGGCTGATGTTTGTCATTTAAACTTACATAAAACATTTGCTATTCCTCATGGTGGCGGTGGACCTGGTATGGGTCCAATTGGTGTCGTTGAAAAATTAGTGCCATTTTTACCTTCGCATACAATTGTAAACACTAGTGGAGACCAAGGAATTACAGCTGTTTCCGCAGCGCCTTATGGCAGCGCATTGATTTTATTAATTTCATATGGTTACATTAAAATGTTAGGCGCTGATGGCTTAAAACAAGCAACTGAGGTGGCAATTTTAAATGCTAACTACATGAAAGAATTATTATCGCCAAGCTATAAAATTTTGTATACTGGTAAAAACGGACGATGTGCGCATGAAATGATTTTAGATTGCAGCGATTTTAAAGCACCATCAGGTGTTGAAGTTGGTGATATAGCTAAACGTTTAATGGATTATGGTTTCCATGCTCCAACAGTTTCTTTCCCTGTGCATGATACCTTAATGATAGAGCCAACGGAAAGCGAAAGCAAAGGTGAATTAGATCGTTTTTGTGAAGCCATGATTTCTATTCGTAAAGAAATTCAAGAAATTCAAGACGGTAAATTTGAAAAGGCGGATAACGTTATTAAAAATGCACCACATACTTGTAAATTAGTAGTTGCCGATAATTGGACAAAAGCATACTCTCGTCAAAAAGCTGCTTATCCATTAAATTGGGTGCGTGATAATAAATTTTGGCCAAGTGTTGCTAAAGTTGATAGCGCTTACGGAGATAGAAACTTAGTGTGTTCTTGTGCTCCAATTGAAGCATATATGGAAGAAGCTGTTTCAGCTTAATTTACCTTTACTAATTATTTTTTAAAGCCCTTCAGCAATGAGGGGCTTTTGTTTTCAATTTCATATTATAAACAATTAAAACGTACATCTTTTTTTAACATAAAATAAAATTCTTTTTAATTTTTGTTTCTTTGTAAGATATGTCACTATTTATCACCTCATTGAATTCTGGAAGCAACGGTAATTGTTATTACGTGGGCAATAACAATGAGGCCATTTTGATTGATGTTGGAATATCCTGCAAAGAGGTTGAAAAACGAATGGAACGTTTGAATTTATCTTTGGATAAAGTAAAAGCATTATTTATATCTCATGAGCACGGCGATCATATAAAAGGGTTACAGATTTTGTCTAAAAAATACCAGTTACCCATTTATATTACTACGCGTACTTTAAATAATTCCCATTTAATTTTAGAGGATAATTTAATTAAGAAATTTAATGGCTATGAACAAATTATCATAGGAAACTTAGTTGTAGTGCCGTTTCCAAAAAGGCATGATGCCCATGATCCTTATAGTTTTACTATAGAAAATGATGGAGTAAAAGTTGGGGTGCTCACTGATATTGGTTCTGTTTGTGATCATGTGATTTCTAATTTTAAGCAATGTCACGCTGCTTTTTTAGAGGCAAATTACGATGACATGATGCTTGAAAATGGCAGCTATCCTTATTATTTAAAAGATAGAATTCGTGGTAATAATGGTCACTTATCTAATAAACAAGCATTAGATTTATTTATAAATCATAAGCATGAATCAATGAGTCATGTTATATTATCTCATTTATCAAAGGATAATAATTGCCCTATCCTCGTTAAAAATTTGTTTTCTAAATATGCTCAAAGAACTAAAGTTATTGTTGCTTCACGTTTGCAGGAAACAGAGATTTTTCATATTACGAGTAATGTAATAGTTGAAAATGGTTTGAGCTAAACTCTTACTGTTAGATATTGTAATACCCTTCTGTAAACAAAATGACTTCCTTCTAATAAGTGAATTTTGTCATATTTAAAATTAATTATTTTTCTTAAATTTAAAATATGCTTCAAGTTCTTCCAATATTTTCTTCCAATCAAATTAAAGCAATTGATGTTTTTACAATTCAGTCCGAACCCATTTTATCAATTGATTTGATGGAACGAGCAGCTTTAAAATGTACTCAATGGATTATTAAAAACTACAACAACAAAACTATTTTTAAAGTGTGTTGTGGATTAGGAAATAATGGAGGTGATGGCTTAGCAATTGCTCGTCTGTTATTAGAGCATGGTTATAAAGTTGAAGTATTTATTATTAATTATTCGAATAAATATTCAAATGATTTTTTAATCAATAAAAAGCGATTAGAAAAATCATTTTCAAAATTTATAATGGAAGTTAAGTATAGTAAGCATTTACCAAACATACATGCTTCGGATATAGTTATTGATGCATTATTTGGAATTGGATTATCTAAATCATTAGAAGGTTTGGCTGCAGATTGTGTGAAAGAAATTAATGAGAGTAACGCAAAAGTAATTTCTATTGATGTGCCTTCCGGATTATTTGTAGATAAACATTCTGATGCATCTTCGTTTATTATTAAAGCATTTGATACATTAACATTTCAGTTTCCAAAACTTGCTTTTTTATTTTCTGAAAATGCCATGTATTTTGGTAACGGACATATATTAGATATTGGTTTAAAAATTAGTGAGGATATTCAAAAACAAACTGAGGCATTTTATTTGACTGAAAACTTTATCAAACACTTAATAAAACCTCGTCAAAAATTTTCACACAAAGGCACTTTTGGACATAGCCTTTTACTAGTGGGAAGTTTTGGAAAAATGGGCGCAGCTATTATGAGTGCTCATAGTTTATTACGAAGTGGCGCAGGATTACTAACGGTTTGTGTACCTAAGTGTGGTTATGAAATTATGCAAACTGCTTTGCCAGAAGCGATGGTGTTGGTTCAAGGAAATTATTTTTTTAAAATTGAAGAGTTAGATTTGAAAATTTATTCTAGTGTTGGAATAGGTCCTGGAATTGGAACTGAAGAGGACACGCAGCAAAGTGTAAAATATGTTTTATCCCAATCTAAAAAACCATTAGTAATTGATGCGGATGCATTAAATGCGATAAGTTTAAATAAAGAATGGTTAAAATTAATTCCTATTAATTCCATTTTAACACCGCATCCAAAAGAATTTGAGCGTTTAACTAAATCAATAAATAATGATTTTGAGCAACATCAATTACAAATTGAATTTTCAAAACAGTATCAGGTTTATGTTGTTTTAAAAGGAGCTCATACATGCATTACAACTCCTGAAGGGAAAAGTTATTTTAATAGCACAGGAAATTCTGGGTTAGCAAAGGGTGGAAGCGGAGATGTTTTAACTGGATTAATA
>JBILOV010000191.1:0-4649 GCA_044374335.1 Bacteroidia bacterium
TATTGCCATGTAAAATAAATTCACTATGATATTTATTGATTAAAAATATACAGTTTGGTAAACCAATAACCATAATTAATGGCGGAATTAAGCCTGATAAAATGGTTATTTTGTAACCAAATAATACTAAGATTCCCATCGACCATAACACCCCAAATGCTGTAATAATAAGCGAAAAGAAAACAACATTACCTGATCTAAAAAATAACCATAAAATAATAGCTGTTACAATTATGGCTAAAATTAAAAAGAGGGTCATTTCGTGAGATACCTTAGTCATTACTTGTGAACGAATGTATGGCATGCCCGAATAGTGCATTTCAATTATATGCTTTTTAGCAAACGCTTCTGCTAAAATTCTAATCTCCGAAACTATTTCTAAACGACGTTTTGAGTTTAAATCCTTTTTAGTAAAAGTAATTGCCATTACATTGGCACCAGTTTCTTTGTTATAGATTATGCCTTCATAAAACGGAAGGTTTAAAAAATCAGCTTTAATACTGTCAACATCTTGCTGATTATTTATAGGCTTTTGAATTAAAGGAACAAAGTCAAATTTTTGCAAACTATCATTTTTTGTAATTTTATAAACAGTTGGCACCGACATTAAATCTTTAATTCCGGGAATGTTTTTTATGGTTTTGCTTAATTCATACCAGTCTTTAAATTTTTGGAATTGAAAAAGGTTTTTATCTTCAAAACCAATAACCATTACATTTCCATCTTCTCCAAAGTTTTTCTTAAAATTTTGATATTCTATAGAGGTACTATCATCGGTTGGTAAAATTTGAGCAAAGTCGTAAGACAATTCAACCCTTGAGGTTTGATACCCCATAAAGGCTGTAATTAAAAGGACAATGATTGTAAATACTGCTTTATTTCTTAATAATATTCCAGAAAATTTTTTCCACATAATTCGTTGTTTTAAGTAACCTTTTTTTGATTTTGTGTATTCAATTCAACTTCAACTCACGTAAAAATCACAAAAAGTTAAAGTTAACTATAAAATGAAAATATATAAATTTTTTTTCACGGTTATTTTACAACGATTAGCTAAATAAAACACTTATATGATTGCATAAATAATGTATATAATTCATTCTTACTTTAAATCTTTATTTACCAATTTTAAATTCAATAAATTCATAGCATTAGTTGATAAACCTTTAATGTTTTTATTCACCAAACGTATTACCTGATCATAATATAAAGGAACAATTGGTGCGTCATCAATTAATATTTGATCCATTTGTTGATATAGCAATGTTTTTATTTCTCTATTAGGTTCATGAATTACTTTTTCAAATAACACATCAAATTCCGGATTTTTATAATGCGTGTAATTTGAACCCGTTGGCGAAAAGTTTTTGCTGTAAAAAGAACTCATAAAACTTTCTTCATCCGCATAATCTCCCACCCACGATTTTTTAAATAAATTGTATTCGCAGCTAGAAACAGCATGTCTTAAAACTACAGGTTTATCTACACTTACATTTACTTTAATATTATTTTCAGCTAATTGAGATTGAATAAATTCAATTTGTTCTAAATAATTATCCGTTGTGTGTAACGTTATTTCTGGTAAATTTTTCCCATCAGGGAATCCGGCTTCAATTAATAATTGCCTTACTTTTTCTGGATTATAAGTATAGCCTTTTACAACGTTATTATTAAAAGAAGGTAAGCCGGTTGGAATAAAACCAGAGATGGCTGGAAAACCAATATTATTTCTAAAAAACTTGACCATTTTAACTCTGTCAAACCCATAATTAATTGCTTTTCTTAGTGCTTTAATTTTTAATGGAGAGTTTTTTACTATTTCAATATTTTCATCTACTAAAATTCCTAAGTAATCTGTTTTTAAATAGTTTTGTTTTTGCAAAACAAATTTTTTGCCATAAATAGGCTGTAATTCGCCATTTTTATCAAGTACCTCATTTATATTAAATGCATCTGCCCCACTGAGCATATCATATTTTCCATTTAGTAATTCCATAAAGGCGGTTTCTTTGTCTTTTACAAAAGATATGCTTACGGCATCTAAATAGGGTAGGCGAGTTGTGCCATCAAATTCAAAATAATTTTCATTTTTCAATAAAATTAATTTAGTGCCTTCTTCCCACAATTTAAATTTAAAAGGACCTGTACCAACTGGATTTCTTCTAAAATCCTGACCATAAAAATCAGCTGCCTCATAAGGAATAACTGAAAAATATTTCATAGTTAGGATACTTAAAAATGCACTGATTGGTTCTTTTAAATAAACCACAAATGTTGAGTCGTTGACTGATGTAAAGCCTTTGTATCCTGTTTTTTCAGACCTATCTATATTTGCTAATAACGAAACGGCGCTACTTACACGTGCATCATAAAGTCTGTTAAAAGAAAAAACAAAATCTTTTGCAGTAACTTTTCTTCCTTTTTCTTTTTCAAAACATTTATTGTCATGAAAAAAAACATCATCTCTTAATATAAATGTGTATGTTAAACCATCATCGCTGATGATCCATTTTTTTGCAATTGATGGTGTAACTTTTAACGAATCATCTAGCTGAACCAATCCGTTGTAAACCTGATTAACTGCCCAAATATCTTCAAGGTTATTTGCCGAAGCTGGATCTAAACTCGCAATGCCAGCCATTTCGTTATAATTAAATACCGTTTTATTTTCATTTTCTTGTTTATTATCTTTACAAGTTGTAGTAAATAAAATAGTAATGCTGCAAATTATTACAGAATTAATCATTTTTTTTGCTGACATCATTCTCTCTAGTTTAATTTTATGCATATTTATCAATATTAATCAAATGCTGGTTGTTTTTGAAAAACTATTTAAACAGTTTTTCACATTAACGTGTCAATTCTCTCAAATTGTATAAATTAGTATTTTTATAAAATATTTTTTTGATAGGAAGTAAATATTTAAAGTTAAGAGTTTGAGAAACACTAATAATGTATTTTAATACTAACTTTGGTAAATTAAATCATGTTATTTAAGATAAAAAATTCAGTTAAATAGTATAAATATAAAGTGGAATTTACTTCTAAGTTAATAGAACAAGCAGTGGGGCATTTTTCTAGCTTGCCAGGGGTTGGTAAAAAGTCGGCATTACGTTATGTTTTACATTTAATAAAACAAGACACTCAGGATATTACCAATTTTTCAGATGTTTTAAAAGCCTTAAAACATGATTTAAAATTTTGTAAAAATTGTCATACTATTTCTGATCATGATATTTGCGAAGTTTGTTCTAATCCTATACGTAACCAACAATTGGTTTGTGTGGTTCAGGATTATCGTGATGTAATGGCTATTGAAAACACAGGTCTTTATAAAGGTGTTTATCATGTATTAGGCGGACTAATTTCGCCGATGGAAGGTATTGGTCCAAGTAATTTAACGATTGATTCGTTAGTTGCAAAAGTATCAAAGCAGGAGGTTACTGAAATTATTTTAGCGCTAAATGCTACTATGGAAGGAGAAACAACAAGTTTTTTTATTTTCAAAAAGTTAGCGCAATTTAATTTAACATTAACTGCTATTGCCCGTGGAATAGCCGTTGGCGATGAATTAGAATATACTGATGAAGTAACCTTGGGGCGTTCAATTATTAATCGTATTCCCTATAATAATAGTTTAGCAAGGTAATTTCTTTTGGTCGTATCACTGTGGTAAGGCTTTTCGTTACAATCTTTTGTTTGTGCCTTACAATAGGATTTTCATTTTAATTATTTACGTAGGAAAATTCTTCTATTCAAAATTTAACTCCATGATAAAAGTGAACAGCTGTCTCTTTTTAAAAAGATTGAAGTGATAGTCTTACCCTGCCTATTTCTGTAGGAATACGTCAAAAAAACGAATTATTAAAAATATTTATGGAATTATTAGTTTTCATGCATCTAAATGGAAATCCTTAAAAATTTATTTATGAAAAAGTTAATATTATTTGCATTAAGCTTTGCAATAATTAAAGCAAACGCTACAGAAACAGAAAAAACAATTAAATCAAAACCCGAAAAAATTATTGTTTATACTCATGGCGCACAAGTTCATCGTAAAACCTTGGTTAATTTAGTTGTAGGTCAAAATACATTAATATTTTCGGGGTTAGAAAACTGTATCAATACAGCTGCGATTCAAGCCTCTGGTAATGGCAATTTTATTATTACAGACATTCAACACGAAGTTTATTATCCAGAATTTGATAAAGTAAAATTAAATGTAGATGTGCGTTATAATAAAATATTAAAACAGGTAAACGATAGTTTACAAGAATTAAATTATTTGATTGAAGATATATCCTCTAAATCTGAGGCTTTAGCAACTGAGAAAAATGTATTACTAAATTATAGTTTATATAAAGGACAGTTTAAAAGAGATAGCATAGCTTCGTTAAAAGATGGTTTAACTTATTTAAGAGAAAAACTATATAACATTAATTCAGAGCAATTAAAACTAAAACGAGAGCGAGAAAAATTGGAAGCGAAAAAAGTAATTTTAAATGAGCGTGTTGCAAATGTGAGCAGAGAATTAACAAATCAAAATCAAATAGGAAAAGTTGAGAAAGTTGATTATCGTATTTTAGTTCATGTTATTGCTGATCAAGTCTCTCAAGCCACTGTAAATTTAAATTATTATATCACTAATG
>JBILOV010000246.1:0-3465 GCA_044374335.1 Bacteroidia bacterium
GATTTAAGAGCGAATTCAAATGATCAAAATGTAAAGTTAACGTATAAAGCACAAATTCATCAGGAATCTGGAATTGATTGGGGTAGTGTTAAATTGGTTTTATCCACGGCTAACCCAAATCGTTCATATAATATTCCACAATTATCTCCATGGTATTTAGGATTTAATCCATATAAAACCAGTAATAACAAGCAAGAGCCATTATCGGTTCCAGCTTCAGGAAGTTTATACGATAAGCATAAATCTAAAAAAGCTGATGATTATAGTTCATTAGAAGA
Source organism: Bacteroidia bacterium (assembly GCA_044374335.1). Taxonomy (GTDB): domain Bacteria; phylum Bacteroidota; class Bacteroidia; order B-17B0; family Aurantibacillaceae; genus UBA4416. Next base: position 279 of record JBILOV010000246.1, read on the forward strand.
AGTTCAAAAAGATGTTGCTCAAAATGCGTATGACTATACTTCAGTAAGTGAGAATGTTATTGAAACCGAATATGAAATAAAATTAAATTATAATATTCCAAGCGATGGCAAACAACATTTTGCTGCTATTATGATAAAAGATTTAAAAACAATGTATCGTTACAAAGCAATTCCTAAATTAAATAATAACGTTTATCTCACTGCTATTTTACCAGATTGGGAAGATGCTATTACTATGAGTGGCGAAGCTTCTATTTATTATGATGGCTCGTATGTTGGAGTTACTAGTTTAAAGCCTGGAGGCACTGATGATACAATGCAATTGTCCTTAGGTATTGATAAAAACATAGCTATTAAGCGTCAAAAAATTAAGGAGAAGTGTTCTCAAAAAATATTAGATAATGATATTTTACATCAATATACGTTTGAAATTACGATAAAAAATTCACGGGCTTCAAAAATTGACATTGATATTGAAGATCAATTACCATTATCACAGGATAAGTTGGTTGTTATTGATCGTAAAGAATTATCAGGTGGCAATTACGATGAAGTTACAGGGGTAGTTAAATGGCGAGCAACATTACAGGCAAAGGATAGCAAAAAGTTAATAATGATGTATCAGGTTAAAGCACCAAAGAATATGCCGGTAGCTGCAAAGTAAATATAATATATATGAGTAATATTGAGATAAAAAAGTTCGCTGTTACAGCGAACTTTTTTATCTATTCTTATTTACTTTTTTACAATCAGGGAAGATTACGATATCGCACAAGTCAGGTAAATCTTCTATGTGCCCATCTTTATCTTCAGCTTTTAATTTAGTTAAGCAAATTTTAGTGGCTAGTTTTTTTTTCTTTGTCAAAAAGTTAATTGTTTTTAAAGGAAACGTGTTTCCTACAACAGCAGCTTCGTAATTTGTTTTTTTTTCGCTATAAAGTATGGTAAACGATTTAATCGCTTGTTCGTGCGGATTTCCATATCTATCGAACGCAATTACTTTAAATTCAGTGTCATCAAAGGCTGCTTTTACAAAAAGTTTTTCTTTTTTGATTTTTATAATTTTTACATCTTCCTGTTCTTGAGAAAAAGAAGAATGATAACAGAAAAGAAATCCAATAAATAATAAATGTTGTATACTAGTTTTCAATTATTCAGTGTTTAATTTTTCTTCAATAAATTTAATTGCATCCGTTACTGCTATACTTGGTTTTTTTATATTTTTAAATACTTTAAGCGATGCTTGAAATGTAGTTGTGTCAATTTCTGCTTCCATCTCTTTTATAACGGTCAGCGCTTCAAAAGATACATTGAAATTACTATGACAAATTAAATCAATAAATATGGCATAATCTTTACTAAAATCCAAACCTGTTTCCCAACATGCTGCAATTAAAAGTGCTTTCTGTTCTAGATTTTTTGTTTTTGCTATGGCATTTAAAATAAAGGATTGTGAATTGTTTTCTTTTAAAAAAATTAATGCTGCATCCTTTTCTTCACGTGAAGATTTGCTGCTTACTAATACCGTTACATAATCTGCATTACTCGTATCTTTTTTACTCATCCCTTCGCTACCAATAATAATAGTAGCATATTCTTTTTCATCAAATAATTTTGTAGGGTCAATTTCTGGAACAATGTCACCTTTTAATTCTTCAGGTAAATCATCTATATTAAAATCTTCTTTATTTATCATTTTTGTTTAGTTCTTTTTAAGTTACAAATATACGCATATGTGTTTGTAAAATTATTAACTGTACTATTTTCCAATCTGTAATCTGCAATATAATTAAAGACTCATCATATCTTTTAATTTAACGGCTTGGCGGCGCGATATTTCAATTTCTTGACCACCTTTTAATTTAACCATTAAGCCACCATTAAACCAGGTTTCAATGCTTTCTACCCAGCTTAAGTTTACGATGTGTTTTCTGCTAGCTCTAAAAAATGTTTTTTCATCCAAGCGTTCTTCTAAGCTATTTAAGCTTCTTAAAATTAATGGCCTAAAATTATCAAAGTATACACGAACATAATTCCCTTCACTTTCAAATAATCGGATATTACTTAAGCGAACAAACCATGTTTTTTCTCCATCTTTAATAAACACCTGGTCGTTTTCTGTTAAGGGAGTTGTATTTTCTTTCTTTTCAGATGTTTCTTTTAGCGTTAGTTTTTTTATCGTTTCCGCTAAGCGTTCAGGTGAAACCGGTTTTAATAAATAATCATAGGCATTAACTTCAAATGCTTTTATGGCGTATTCATCGTATGCAGTTACAAAAACTACGTCGGGTAGGGCAGAGACTTCTTCAATTAATTCAAGCCCTGTTTTTCCTGGCATTTGAATATCTAAAAAAATAACATCCGGATTTAATTCAGCAATTTTTTCTTTAGCAGATTGCGCGTTATTGCATTCTGCAATTACTTCAATTTCTTTATGCGCTGCAAGCAGGTTTCTTAACTCTTGTCTTGCTAATCGTTCATCATCAATTATAATTGCTTTCATTTTTTTTGTTTTTAGTTTCCCAATATTATAGCTAGTTTAATACTATTTGTTTGATGTAAACATGGTTATTTCATTTTTTATAGTTTAATGGATATTAAACTGATTACATTTTTGTCATCCAAATTTTTTATAGAAAAAGTAGCTTTTTTTCCAAATAGTAATTCTAAACGATTCGTTGTATTTGTAATTCCAAATCCTGAATCTGATGTATGGTTTTCAAGTAATTGACCAGTATTAATAATTTTAATGATAAAATTTTCTGGTTCTTTTATTGCAGAAATTGAAATGTTTCCTCCCTCTGCATATTTACTTATGCCATGTTTAATACCATTTTCAACTAAAGTTTGAATCATCATTGGTGGTATGTGCAATAACAGTGTATTGGGATCAATATCAAATTGAAAATTTAAACGTTCCTCAAAACGAATTAGTTCTAATTCTAAATAATCCTTTACCAGCACTAATTCTTCTTCTAACGTAATGAACTTATTTTTGTGCATCATCAATGTATTTCGTAAAATATTTGATAACTGCGTAATAGCTACTTTTGCTTTTTTAGGATCCTCGTCAACCAATGCCCTGATACTGTTCATGCTATTAAACATAAAATGAGGATTTAGTTGTGACTTTAATTTATTAAGCTCAATTTCTTTTGAATTAGCTTCTAATCGCAGATTTTGAATT
>JBILOV010000079.1:0-9002 GCA_044374335.1 Bacteroidia bacterium
AGTATTTGAAAAGGCATTGGATTTAAATGCCAAAGAACGCTCTAGAAGATTTGCCTCCATCAATACAAAAAGTGAAATTAAAAATATAAGAAAAGCAATTAAAGCACGCTCAGTTTCTTTATTTGAGCCACGTCCAGAACTTGGGCATGGAACAAATACGCTATGCATTGTTGGCAGAAGAGCTATGACTAAAGGAATATTTTTAGACAGGAGAGCCTTTTTAAATTCATACAACTATAAAAATGATTTAGATGGTAAATATTTAGTTGGTGTGATGAAGCCGCTTGGACCTGTTTGTGGTGGTATTAATTTAGAATATTATTTTTCGAGAGTTGATAACCATAAACTTGGAGCTGGTACAAAATTACCGCACAATGTAGTGGGCCTTTTTGGCGTTGCAAACAGCAGTGATGGCGATTTGCGTCCTGGTTTGCCATGGCAAATGATTGAAGTACACGACCCATTAAGATTAATGATTATAGTTGAGCATTTTCCTGAAGTAATTCTTAAAACAATTCAATCATCGGATGAAATGTATGAATGGTATAAGAATGAATGGGTGCACTTAATAGCTGTTAATCCAAAAAATAATTCTTTAAGTTATTTTAAAGATGGCAATTTTATTCCTTATCATACCTTAGCTAAAGAAATACATTTTTTTAAAGATGTTAACGCGCTTATTGAAGGTGCTAAAGAAATGGAAACAAACCATATAGTACATGCAACACAGGAAAATTTACCTGTTTATATTCATCAAAATTTAAATTAGATGGAACAACTGCTACTGCTTTTTATTTTTATTCCATTATTTGGTTTTATTTTAACTTTCTTTTTTGCAAACAATCAAGAAAAATTAATTGCCACCATAGCCACAAGTATCATAGGAATTCACTTAGCGGCAAGTGTTGTGTTTTCTTTATATTGGCTTTATGAAGGAGCGCCAACTTTAGACCTTAAGTATTTTACTTTTTTTAAAGAAGATAATATTGAAATATTTTTAGATTTATATTTTGATAAAATTGCAGCTTGTTACGCTTTAGTAGGCTCATTAATAACTTTTTTAGTCATTATTTTTAGTCGATTTTATTTGCATAGAGATGAAGGCTACAAACGCTTTTTTTCAACTGTGTTACTTTTCTTTTTGGGATATAACCTCACTGTTTTTTCAGGCAATTTTGAAACACTTTTTATTGGTTGGGAATTTTTAGGTATCACTTCATTTTTACTCATTGCTTTTTATCGCGATAGGTATTTACCAGTTAAGAATGCACTAAAAGCCATCTCTTTGTTTAGATTAGGTGATATTTGTTTAATACTTTCCCTGTGGACTAGTCATCATATTTGGCATCAAAATATTACATTTAATCAACTTAATGATACGGCTATGGTGCTTAACCACATTGCCGATAATCATAATTCCGTACTTTTTCTTATTTCTATGTTAATTGTTGCAGCCTCCATTAAATCTGCTCAATTTCCATTCTCATCTTGGTTGCCACGAGCCATGGAAGGACCAACAACATCAAGTGCAATTTTTTATGGTTCACTTTCGGTGCATTTAGGCGTTTTTTTATTATTAAGAACTTACACTTATTGGTCAACAATTACCACAATAAAATTAATAGTAATTACTGTTGGTGTGCTAACTATCATTATTGCAAGTTTAATTGCAAGAGTGCAATCGACAGTAAAAACACAAATAGCTTATGCTTCAATTGCACAAATAGGCATTATGTTTATTGAAGTAGCATTGGGTTGGCACATTTTAGCCTTAGTGCATTTTAGTGGAAATGCATTTTTAAGAACTTATCAATTACTGGTTTCGCCCTCGGTGCTGGGATATATGATTCATGATCAGTTTTTTAATTATAAAAAACGCATTAACAATTATGAATCATCAAAGCTAAAAACAGTGTACAACAGCCTTTATTTGTTGAGTGTTAAAGAATGGAATATGGATAGTTATTTAAAAATGATTTTTTGGAATCCATTTAAACTGCTTGGAAAGAAAATGAATTTTTTATCTAATAAAATTGGAATTGGCTTTATGTTTTCATTTTTAATTGTAGGATTGTTACTTCTCTATTTTGAATCGCATATACCACCAACAACAGATTTATATCTTCATCTGTTTTTTGCTATGTTAGGAACCATTTTGATTTTGGTTTCCTTTGCAGAAAAAAGAAATGCAATTAATGCTTGGAAATTACTCTCACTCAGTCAAGGCTTTGCTGTGCTTGCCATTGCGCATTTTAATGATAAATATGAAAGTAAAGAAATATTTATTTATATCACAGGTTTGATGGTTTCAGCAATAGTAGGTTATCTTATTTTATTGAAATTGAAAAAAGAAGAATCAAAGGTGAGCTTGGATAATTTTTATGGACATGTTTATCATCATCCCAAATTAGGTTTTTGGTTTCTTGTTACTTGTTTGGCCTTTGTAGGATTGCCTTTTACACCTTCATTTATTGGTATCGATTTAATGTTTAGCCATGTTGATCATGATGAATATTTATTAATAATTTTAACGTCCATCAGTTTTCTGGTCCTAGAACTATCTGTATTAAGAATTTATGCACGTTTATTTCTTGGTCCAAATCAAAAACAAGATCATCCTATTGCCTACAAGTCATCATAGCTTATATTTTAAAGCTAAGAGGGATATTTTTTTCATAAATTAGCAGTCAAATTCAATTCCTATGCGCCAATTTAATAATGCTAAAGCCATAGCATTTCTACAAGCAGCAAACAGTGGTTTTAAGTTCAGATCACTTATGTTTTTTCAAATTCCATTAATTTGGTTCAGTGGAATTAAGGTAAATATTTTTAATAGAAATAGTTGTAGTATTAAATTGCCTTTTACACGCAGAACACAAAATCCATTTCGTTCTGTTTACTTTGCAGCGCAGTGCATGGCTGCAGAGTTAAGCACAGGTTTAATTTTAATGGCCGAAACCATAGAAACAGGTAAAAAATGTTCTATGTTGGTTACTGATATGAAGGCTAATTTTACTAAAAAAGCGGATGCTGATATCTATTTTACTTGTACTCCAAACGATGTCATTATTGATGCTATTAAAACGGCTATAGAAACAAACGAACCAGTAAAATTTAATTTGAAAAGCGAAGGCAAAATGACAGATGGTACAGTGGTTGCCAATTTTGAATTTGAATGGAGTTTAAAATTTAAAAGCTAATTATTTTCCTCGTCCTTGCACCACAATAAGTACAGTATAAATTAATATTTTAAAATCTACCGCTAGGCTCATATTTTCGATATATAAGATGTCATAGCGCAAGCGTTCAATCATCTCCTCAACATTTTCGGCATAGCCATATTTAACTTGACCCCAACTGGTAATACCAGGTTTAACTTTATTCAAATGGCGATAGTGCGGAGCTGTTTTTGTAATTAAATCAATAAAGTGTTGCCGCTCCGGACGTGGTCCAACTAAGCTCATTTCGCCTATTAAAACATTAAAAAATTGAGGTATTTCATCTAATCTTACCTTACGCATAAATCTTCCAAATTTAGTTATGCGGCTGTCCGTTTTACTACTCAACATAGGTCCATTTTTTTCAGCATCGGTATACATCGATCTAAATTTATGAATCATAAATGGTTTACCATGTAAGCCTATTCTCTCATGCGAATATATAGCTGGACCTCTAGAAGTAAATTTTACGATTAATGCTGTGATAATAAAAACGGGTGAAAAAATTGTGAGAGCAATCACAGAAACAACAATGTCAATAATTCTTTTAAGCGCCCTTTGCCATGTGGGCATAATATTGTGTGATATCTCAATTAAAGGTGCTCCAAAGATGGAGGTCATCTTTACAGACCCACTTAAAATATCATACATGTCAGGAATAATCTTGATAATTACATTTAAATCTTCAAGATTATTAATAATCTCTTTCAAAAACTCATGTTCAGATGATTCAATGGCTATGATAACTTCTTCAATATTTTTACCTTCCACAACAGCTCTAACATCCGATAATTCGCCAAGATGATCGAGGTGTTTTTCTATTAAATGTGTACTTCCATTTTTGTTTTCAATATGCACAAAACCTACAAACTTATTTCCTGATGATTTATCCTGTGCTTCAATTTCACGATAAAGTTTCAGCGCGTTAGCATTGCTACCTATAATAACTGTTGGAAAAGAAATAATTCTACTGTGAACATTTTTTACAATAATGGTGGCGATAATTAAACGAAAGAAAAACGTAAGCGTAAAATGGATAAGAAATAGCGCAATAAACAATCTATAGTAAGCTTTATACGAATAAATTTCATCATCAAGCAATAGCGCAAAAAACAGTACAATTACACCAATCAAGGTTATCAATATGGTTTGCCCCAATTCCCTTAACCTAGATTTACGAAATATATTTTTATAACTACCAATACTTGTATAAAGGAGTAACCAAAATAGAGGAATTAATATCAATGCAATGTAAAAGCTGTCATTGAATTCAACCGGTATAACTTTACCAAATTTGGCAGTTTCAATCTCCGATTTTCTAAAGGCATAAAAAATAGTCCAAGCAATTCCTGCTGACAATAAATCGCAGAGCACCGATAACCACAAATACATTTTTTTATTCGACTGCATCTTAAAAACTAATCAACTTTACATTGTCTATTAAAAAAAGCGGATTACTCACGCCATCAAGCTGTTTAGCATAAAAATAAATTTTATAACCACTTGCATAAGTTTCATTTGAAATGGCCTGGGTTAAGTCTATATACACTTTTTTCCATACTTGTTCTCCTTGCTCATTTACAGTGGTTCTTAACCCCAACACTGAACTTTGCTTTATTTGCGCTCCGTTCTGAGCAAATACGCCCACTTCCATTGGTTGATTAATTTTATAGTTCATTTCTAAAAAAACACTTGCACCTTGTTTAGGTAAATCATAAAGTTTTGTGGTAGCAATAGTTACATCAATAGTACTACTATCTATTTCAAATTTACCACAGTTATTTCCTTCAAAAACTAAACTGGGATTACTCGATTTAAAGATATCATTGGTACTACTACTTGTTTTCTCAAAGTTTAATCCTAAGCCTTCAAAGTCTTCATTTAGATGAAAAACAGTGCCCGATTTGTAACCTATTATGCGTGGTTTTAAACTAAGAATTTCTTTTTCTTTTAATACTAAGGTGGTATCCCAAGCATTGTAAAATGGATAATCAATCCTTGTGGCATCAATGCCATTCTGAACAATACCAGAACGAACACTTAATTTTACATTGCCACTTTGTAAAACCGGAAAACGGGTAGGCATTGGATACACACCCTGAAGGTTATCATTGATATATACCCAAGCATCGCTAACATTTGATGAAGAACTTCCTTGCGAATTATCAGTTGGGGTTTTTAAATCAATGCCAGTAATTCTTATGTAAGAGGGTAGGGGTTCTTCTTTGTCAAAAGTAGAACACGCTCCTTGCAGAAGTGCAAGCAGTATACCTATTGAAAAGAATGTTTTGTTGTATAAAAATTTACCCACCGCTACTTATAACGTCATAGTTCACATTTTATTGTGCAACTTTTAACAGATTTTTTTAATAAGCCGCGAAAGTAACATTTTTGCTTTACTAATTATCAATTAATCTGGCATTTGACTTTAATTTGGCAATTATTTCATAAGCCACTTGCAGCGATTTATATCCGTCATCGGCCGAAACAACCGTTGCTTTGTCGTTATTTATTGAATGTGCAAAACACTTTAATTCTTCTTCAATGGCATTAACCTTGTGGGTTTCAGGTGTTTCAAAATAAATTTGCTTTACGCCTTTACCTTCACCTAAATCTATGGTTATCGCAAAAGGATCAACTTCACCTTCTACATTTTTTAACCTAATAATGCTGGCTTCTTTCTCTAAAAAGTCGACAGAGATATAGGCATCTTTTTGAAAAAATCTGGTTTTGCGCATATTTTTCATACTAATTCTGCTGGCCGTTAAATTGGCCACACAACCGTTATGAAATTCTATTCTTGCATTTGCTATATCAGGCGTATCACTTACAACAGCCACACCGCTTGCACTAATTTTCTTGATTTCTGATTTAACCACACTTAAGATAATATCAATATCGTGAATCATCAAATCGAGTACAACCGATACATCTGTTCCTCTAGGATTGAACTGAGCCAGGCGGTGCGTTTCTATAAACAAAGGATTGTGGCAATAGGAAGCTGCTGCAGTAAATGCAGGATTAAAGCGTTCAACATGACCAACTTGTACTTTTACATTGGCTTCATGAATTAATCTCAATAGTTTTTTTGCCTCTTCAAGTGTATTGGTAATAGGCTTTTCAATAAACAAATGCTTCGAGTTTTTTAAAGCGGTGAGCGCACAATTATAGTGATGTATGGTGGGGGTTACAATATCTATGGCATCACAACTGCTTATTAATGCTAATTCTGAGTCAAATCTCTTTACACCAAATTCCTCTATTGCTTTATTTGCATTTTCTTCGTTAGGATCATAAAAACCAACGAGCTCAAAATCAGCAATGTTTTTTAATAATCTGATGTGAATTCTTCCTAAGTGACCCGCCCCTAATACGCCAATTTTTATCATGTTTTATATGTTGAGTGTTAATGGAACTGCAAATTGTTGTACCTAACAAAAGCAATTCCTGAGGCAAATTTAGTGCTTATGGTTACAAACATTTAATTGATGATTTCTTTTTTGTAACATTAGTGTGTTAGTTCACAAGCCTCTTATTTTTGTAAACTACTATTATTCAATTATGACTATTAAAGATAATTTTAAACATAAAGGCAAAAGATCCCAGATGATAACAATGCTTAGACAAATGGGTATTGTTGATGAAAAAGTGTTAAGTGTTATGGACCTGATCCCACGACATGCTTTTCTTGATGAGGTCTTTTTAGAATATGCGTATGAAAACAAAGCCTTTCAAATTGGCGAAGGACAAACGATATCTCAACCTTATACAGTTGCCTTTCAAACCCAATTATTAGCCATTAACAAAAATGATAAAGTACTGGAAATAGGCACAGGAAGTGGTTATCAAACTGCTGTGCTGTGCGGTATGGGTGCAAAAGTTTTTAGTATTGAACGACAAAAAATACTGCACGAAAGAGCTAAAAGATTTTTACCTATGCTCAATATCAATCCAAAATTATTTTATGGCGATGGTTACCTGGGCCAGCCCATGTTTGCTCCTTTTGATAAAATAATCGTGACAGCTGGCGCTCCATTTATTCCTGAGCAACTTAAAATTCAATTAAAGGTAGGAGGAACCATGGTAATACCAGTGGGCGATAACAAAGGACAAAAAATGTATGCTTTAAACAAAAAAAGTGATACCACTTTCGAAACCAAATTGCATGGTGATTTTCATTTTGTGCCCTTATTGGAACAAAAAAGATAGTGAATTCAATAGTTTAAATTTAATTGTAAAGAAAATTAATTAAAATTGTCAATAATTTTATTTTACCTACGTTAGCACTCAATCAAAACTAATAAAATGTACAACATAAAGCGTTTTTTTTCTATTTTAACCATTCTTTTTGTTAATGTAGCAATAGCTCAAAACCCTCCAGATAATGGAACCGAAACAGTTTTATTGTCTAAAAAGGGCGAACCAATTTTGCCTGAAGCAAAAGATTGGGCGCTAAGTATTGACGCAAGTCCATTTTTAACCTATACAGGCAAACTGCTCTCAAATACGGGAGCTGATGCACCTGCTGTAAATTCACTAGCCAATTATCCATTAACTATTGGAGGTAAATATTTTATAACTGCAAAACAAGCTTACAGAGCCCGAGTAAGAATTGGAATAGCCTCTCAAACAGTAAGTAATTCCGTAGTCGACAATCAAAATACTACCTTAGATACTGTTTATATTAAAGATTCTTATAAATCTAGCTCAACCAATGTAACGCTGGCTTTTGGGAAGGAATTTAGAAGAGGGAAAACCCGTTTACAAGGTTTTTATGGGGGTGAAGGAATCATTGGTATTTCGACTGGAAAGTCGATTTATACCTACGGAAATACATTCAGTAATTTAAATGTTTCTCCAACAAGTACAGATTTTTTGACACCAACATCATTAGGCTATGCCAGCGGCCCTGCCAATACAAGAACTCAATCAGAGTCAAATGGCACTGGAATAAAAGTGGCAGCAAGAGGATTTGTAGGAGCCGAATATTTTATTTTCCCTAAAATGTCTATTGGTATTGAGTTTGGTTTTAGTTTAATGTATTATAATCAAAATGATGGTAAATTGTCAACTGAAAGTTGGGATGCAGCCGCTGGAAGTGTTAAAAATAAAACGTTAGCAAAAAGTGGAACAAAAGGATTTGGTGTGGATAACGACAATAGCGGTGGAGCTATTATGCTTAACTTCCATTTTTAGAAAAATATATTATGTATCATTAGTCATTTCAGTACTTATCAATCATTCACTTTGCTAAAAAGGGGGTTACACGATAGTATCAACTATTTTACTATCTTATACATTTGACAAAGCCAAACAAGAGTTTTAACTCCTATTAATTGAATACACTTTTGAATTAGATTTACTCAGGGGGCAACAAAAAATTTCAATCTTAATTTATTGCTTTAGTTTTCTAAAATTGTTTTGGCAATTTCGTCATAAGTGTAGGTTCCTATAATTTTACCATCGGCCATTTCATAAATAACATCACAGTTTTTAAGTGTAGTAATTCTGTGCGCTATAATAAACATAGTTTTGTTTTCTTTTGAAATAGCTTCTATAGATTCGGTAATTTCCTTTTCTGTTTGTGTATCCAAAGCACTGGTGGCTTCATCAAAAACTAAAATTTGTGCTTCTTTATACAAGGCTCGAGCAATGGCAATTCTCTGACGTTGGCCACCAGATAATTTTGTACCATTCTCACCAATGTTAGAATTTAAACCCTGAGGCGATTTATCAACTACTTCATCAAGTTTAGAAAGTTTTAATACCCGGTTGAGTTTGTCT
>JBILOV010000080.1:0-8989 GCA_044374335.1 Bacteroidia bacterium
GCATCTTTACTATCAACGCCTGCAAATCGCCATGCCATAGCTAAATTGGCAGCATCTGGGCCTACAATTTCCTTTACAACTTTTTGAGTAATTGGAGTTTCCTTTTGGTAGGTGTATGCAGCAACCGGTTTAGAAGGCATTGAACCGAAATTTTTCTCAATTAATTTAATAGTAACATCCGGATCAAAATCACCACTTAAACAAATGGCCATATTATTGGGTACATAATTTGAATTAAAATATTTCATGATCTCCTTCATCGAAGGATTTTTTAAATGATCAATTGTCCCAATGGTTGTTTGCGTTCCGTAAGTATGATTTACAAATAAACCGGCAAAAACAGCTTCCCACAACTTACTGTTATCACTATCTAAACCTCTGTTTTTTTCTTCGTACACAGCTTCTAATTCAGTATGAAATAAACGTAAAACTGGTTTACGGTAACGCTCTGCTTCTATAGCTAACCAATTCTCTAATTGATTAGATGGAATATCATTTACATAAACCGTTTGGTCAAATGATGTGTAAGCGTTTGTTCCTTGTCCACCAATACCTGCTAGCATTTTATCATACTCATTAGCAATGGCATATTTTGCTGCTACACCTGATATACTATCTATTTGGTGATATATTTTTTTACGTTGCCCTTCATCTTTTGTTTGACGGTATGTTTCGTATAAATTTTCAATTTTTGAAACTTCAACAGATTCTTTTGCAAAATCTAAAGTTCCAAATTTATCGGTTCCCTTAAACACCATGTGTTCTAGGTAATGGGCTAATCCAGTTGCGGTTGAAGGATCGTTTTTACTACCTGCTTTTACTGCTATATAAGTTTGTATACGAGGCGCATTTTTATACACACTCATATAAACTTTTAATCCATTTTTTAAAGTATAAATTCTCGCTTTAAATGGGTCATTTAATGCTGACTCATAATTAAGAGAAGAAGCAGAAGAACCACTATTTGAAGTTGACTTGTTTGCTGCTGGCTTAGTTTGTGCTGAAGTATTAACAACAACAAAAGCTAAGGCCAATGGTAATAAAGATTTTAATTGAATCATATTGATAGTTTATTTATGTAACGAATGTAATGAAAAATATTATGTTTTTAATTAATTGAATTTAAGGTTTATTTACTGAAATCTAAACCATCTTGGTTACCTTCCTGTCCCATACCTCTCATTTGTTTACCTCGTTTAAATATAGACGCGTCCATTTTACCAAACAAATAAGTAACTGTAAAACGCACATATCTTGTTTCTCTTCTTCTTGCCAAGTCCTGAACATAATAAGGTGTTTCATAATGGGTTCCCATAACTCGTGTATTAAACGCATCACTTAACGTTGCATTTAAAATCCATTTTGTTTGAATCATATAATTTAAAGATACATCCATTGAGTATATAGGCTTTGCATATCCTAATAACAATATTTTTGGAGATTCGTAATTACCATTTACTTGAAGAGTAATATTTTTAGGAAATTTATATGCTAAAGTTGCTTTTGCGTTATAGGCATAACCTTCTGCTTTAACATCTGGCTGGCTTTGAACTACAGTTCCGTTGATGTATATATAAAACGCATTAGCATTTAGGGTCACATCTAAATTTTTGAAAAACGTCCACTTAAAAGTATTTTCAATACCATACCTTACACTATTTTTACCATTTACAGTTGTGTTAATTAATACTGTAGGATCTGAAATTGACGAATAAGCAACCTCTGTTATTGGCTGCTCTTCGTATCTAAAATAGCCTGAACCCAAATAACTTCCTTTACTAAATATTTTATTATAGTTTAATTCGGCAATATTTTTAAATTCAGGTTTTAGCTGAGGATTACCAATTCTAATGTTTTGTTTATCGGCAAACAACACAAACGGCATTAATTGAAAGAAATTAGGGCGCTGAAGTTTGCGTGAGAAATTTAATTGTACTTCCTGACTCTTTTTTAATTTTTTAGAAAAATAAATTGCAGGAAAAATAGATTTTAAAATATCATCGCTAGACGATGGATACTTGTATGAAAACTTTTGTTGTTTATCAACAATGTTACCAGCATAATAAGATTGTTCAAAACGTAAACCGCCCTGATATCCTATATCCCAAAATGTTTTAGCAGAATAATTTATATACGCCGCATTAATCATATCATCAATTACGTAATGATTACTCATGATATCATCTTTAGTATAATTTTCTTGATTAAACTCAGAATTAAAGGTCTTGTTTTGGCTATCTGATAATTTGTAATAAGATTTTACACCAGCCTCAAATTTTTTTGAATCCGAAATGGGATTTACATAATCTGCTTGAAATACAAATTGGTTAGCTATTGTGCTTCCATTATTTTTTTGATATTGTGAAGTATCTGTTTGGAACCCTAAAACAGTTGGAGCATAAGTTGAAAACAAATATTCATTATTTGATTGAGTATAGTTATGATTTAAATCGATTGTTAGCTCTTTACCAACTTTAGGAAATGTTTTTTTATATAATAACTGCGTATTGTAGTTGGTAAATTTTGCGGACTGTTCATTTAAACGATCTCCTTCAATAAATATTGATTTGTTTTCATCTTGTCCATTATACGCCTGCCTATCATTTGTTTTAAATTGCCCGCCAACAATCATTTCACTAATAGAAATCGTATTTCTATTATTAATATTATAATCAATACCTAGTTTCCCAAAATTAAAAAGGTTGCTCATTCTTGAAATATTGTTTTGATTAAAATAACCCAATGCATTTCCAGTTGAAGTATCCAACTGAGCTCTGTTTGTATAACCATTATTGTTATTTATAGCCTGGTTATAAGAATACATCATTGAAACATTCCATGGTCCACCTTTTAAATTTAAATTTGCCATACCACCATATCTGTCTCCTGAACCAATATAAGCCATTAACATTCCGTTATAACCCGGCTTAGCATTTCTTTTCATAATAATGTTTAATATACCACCAGTAGAATTTGCATCATACTTAACAGAAGGATTTGTAATAATTTCTACTCTTTCAATTTGATCGGCTGGTATTTGCTGTAAAGTCAAGTTGGTTGGTCTACCATCCACAAAAATATTAGGCGATTGATTTCTTAATTGGGCATTACCATCAGCATCAACGGTAACTCCGGGTACATTTTTCATAACGTCAACGGCAGTTCCTCCTTTTACGGATAAATCTTTTTCTACGTTATAAGTCCTTCTATCTATTGCCAAAACAACAGCGCTTTTATCGGCAGTAACTTCTACCTCCTTAAGTAATTTATCATCCACCGCTAATTTTATATCTCCTAAATCCTGATCAACTTTATCCGGAGGCATTAGATAAACTTTTTGCAAATACTCTTTATAACCAATAAATTTAATTTTAACTCGTACCTGGCCAAAAGATGGTAAGCCATCTACAGCAAAGTCTCCATTCTCTTTCACCAAACTTCCGCCTAATAAACTATCTTTATTAAACCATAAAACTTGTATAGAGGCATACTCAACAGGGGCTCCAGTAATAGCGTCCAATACCTTACCAAACACCCTACCCATTTTTGGATCTTTCATATTTTTCATATTACCCATGCCACCCATTCCTGGCATTTGGGCAATAATGTTGATTGAAAACAACAATGCAGTTAAAACAAGTAAATTCTTCATAATAAATTAAAAAAGTAAATGTATTAATAATACATTGTGATAGTTAACATTTTATATGAGTGGTAGTTTAGCGTGACGTAAGAAATAAATAAATAAATGTAATAATTGTGTATTATTTTTTAACACATCTATTAAAGTAGTTTTTTATAACTGTACTTTTTCTATTTATAACACTCTATTTTAGCAGTTCTAACGCTTCTTGTATTGAAATAACTTCACCTTTGAATATAGCAATTACAAAAGCCTCACTAAATCCTTTTTCTGCTAATTCCTGACGGTATTTATCAGCTGCGGGATAATCATTAAAAGAACCTAAGGTATATCTAATCATTCCGGAACCGGTGCTTTGTTTTTCAATTCCAGGTAAATCTTTAGTCTTTTCCTCCATATCGTTAGAGCTAGATTTACGGAGCGCTCCAAGTTGGATTTTAAAACTTACTAAAGATTTATCAATTGAACTAAATGATGCAATTTTACTAATATCTTCTTTTTCATTTGTCTCCATAGTTGCCTTAGTAGTATTCATCGCAATACGTTTACCATCTTTATAAGCTGTAATAAATGCATCGCCATAACCTTCTAATACTAAATCTGCTTTTGCATTTGCAGCACTTTGAATTGTTTTAAATCCTTTTGTAGCATAGCGATAATAATTATCATCCGTTTTTAGTTCTACCACAGTTCCAGCATTTTTAAAAATTTGCTCAGAAATTCTGTTTTTATAGGCACCCAACTGCACACGATACACAATATCTCCTTTTGCAAATTCGTTTACCTGAGCATCTGCATTAATTGAAATAGAATTCTCCTTGCCATTAGCAGTTGAGGTTGATATAGCAGCGTTGGTTTCGGCTTTTTTTGAATCTAATAATTTATTAATTTCATCGTTAGATAGTGCTATAAAATCTCCGTTTTTAAAGTAACCAATTCTAGAACTTTTAATCCCCTCGGCAATAAATTCATCTCTACGCTTAATGGCATTTTGAAAATCTATATAAGTTCCTGCTGTATACAAAACGGTTGAATTATCAGGTAATACTGTTGATTTAATATCACCAATACTTAATAAATAAGCCATTTCATCATCAGGAACCGGGCCTGTATATCTTACTAATTCAATAGTATATTGTAGCTCATTTTTAGAGGGTTCAGGTTTATTGACTGAACTACTATCTTTTTTAACAGAATAAAAATTATCTAAAATTTCGGTCTTAACAACATTACCACTATCCATGTACACGTTGTACCAATTTTGCCAATATTCATCAGTTAACGCAACACCTTTCATATTAACTTCAATACCTAAAGGCGATGCCAACTCATCATCTGCATGGTTAGGAACTCCATCCTTATCATCATCAAACGGGCAGCCAAAATCATCCACTTTTACACCGCTAGGCGTGCCATGGCATTTATCTACTAAATCTTTTACGCCATCTTCATCATAATCTTCCTTATCAATGGCTAACCAATCTACATTGTCAAAATAATCTTTAGGTAACGTATCTGATTTAGATTTTTTCTTTAATACCAAATCATATTGCAAAGCAAAGGAAGTATAAACAAAATTATCACGTTGTTTAGTTCCACTTCTATTAGCAACACTTTTATTTGTTATACCATCTATATAATCGGTGGTTGTTAAGTAATACTGAAATCCAATTTTAAAATCAAATCTATCCGTTACTTTCATCAATGCACCTACTCCAACCGGAAACGCCCATGCGCGCTCCTGGTATTTACCAAATCCATCTTTGTTTAGTTCTCTAATATCGGTTTCATAAACATAATCTCTATTTATATTTACTGCTAGTGATGCTGTTGGCGAACTCTCAGCTATATTTTTTATGGATCCATCGTTCCAATAAAAATATTTATTTCCGTATCTATCAAATAAATCTGTTTTAGATAAAAACTCAAATGAATTTATTCCAACAGAAACCCACGGACGAATTCGGCATTGTTCAGGTATAAAATTTCCAAAATCATACATCAAACTTAACCCCCCAGATCGTATCTCAGATTGAAAATTTTCTTGACGATTATCAATCCATTCATTCGCTCCTAGTTTACCAAATAAAATATTAAAATTTAGTTGCAAAAATTTATATAAACGTTGAGAAATATTTAAATCATAACCAATCCTTGCAGTCCAAGGAGCTTGATAGTGTTTGGAATATAGATCACCATGAAAAGAAAGCATTCCAATTCCAAAAGAAATTTTTGGTTTAAACACAACTCCTAAAATTGGCGGATCTGGTTGTGTTTTTTTTGTTTCAACTTCTTTTTTCTTTGGAAGTGACTCTGCAATTGGTTTAGCATCAATTTGTGTAGTAGAATCTGTTTGAGATTTAGAAAAAAAACAAAGTAAAATAAAAATTATTAAAATTAGTTGTTTATGCATTTGATGGATTGTAAGCAAAATTGTAAATTAAAATTATTTAAACCATTTTTGACTTGTAATCATTAACGCTTCTTGAACAGTAATTCTTTTTGCTCCATTGTATGCAACTACAAAGGCATCTCTACAACCTTTTTGTTTAATAGTTTCTCTGTGCGAGCGAGCGTCTTTATATTCAATAAAATTTCCTACCATAAACTTATTAAAACCATCAGCCATTTCACTTTTTATAGTTTCACTAATGTTATACATATTTGATAAAATATTTGACTTTATAGCATTTCTATATGCTCCTATCTGAACATTATAGACTACATTACCTTCCTTCTTGGCAACTAATTCTTTTTTTACTTCATTAACCTGCTCAGTTTTTATAGGCTCAACTGATGTTGTATCTGCAGTGGCAACTAAAGTTGTTGACTCTTTTACAACTGTTTGTGTTTTTACAAACGTTTCAGTTTCAACTATTTCGCTTTGCAATATATTTCCAATATCACCTACTTGCAATTTTATCTTTTTACTTTGGTCGTTTTCAAGATACGAAAATTCTCCGTTATCTAATTTTGCTTCTGTGACTCTTACATCAACTTTTTCTAATATATAAGAAACTACTAATTCTTCTTCAGCGGGCAATGAGACCCATACAAATTTTAATTTACCATCAGAAACTGAAAACGAGCTTCCATTTGTTTTTCCAACCTTTGCATTAAATCCAACTGGTAAAACTTCCTGAAATTTAGCAAATCCTTTAATATTTCCCTTTTTAATTTTCACCTCTACGTTAACTTCATTAGCAATTGTTCCAGATGAAATAATTCTTGAACATAAGATAGTTGAGCTTGGCTCAGTATTGTTTTCGTAAGAAGGCGTTACGATTGAAGAGTTTGTTGTTAAGGCTGGAACAGCCGTTTCAGTTAAGGATTCTACAGCCGGCTGATTTTCAGCAACAACTGATTGTGCAGTTTCATTTCCAACCATAATCTCAACTGGAGTCATTTCAACTACTTCCTTATTATTATTATTAACGAATGAAAACTTTGAAGTGATTGTTTTGGTGCCCGATACTGAAGCATCTGTTGAGATAGTAAATTTTACAACAAAATCGGAATCACTTGGCATGGATGTCCATATTATTTTAGCTATATTATTCGTAAAAGAAAAGTTACCCGTTTTACTATCTAATTCATTCACAGTAAAACCTTGCGGCACTTCTAACTGTAATTTTGCAAAACCTACAACATTACTTTTATTGATTTTTATCTCTGCGGTAAATTCCGATTCTGCCTTTACATTTTTTGGGAAATTTCCTGAAATACTAACAGGTGTGTCGCCAAAAAAAAAGCTAAACAAAAATACCGATACTGTATTAAAAAAAATAATAAATGGTTTAATCATAAGGTTATTTTATTGCTCAAAGAAAAAGTCAATGAGCTTATTTATCTTTTCAACATTAAATGAATTTTCTCCATCAAAAAATCCATCTATTGCTTTTGTAATTTCTGTAGCTGAAATAATTCCATCTTTATTATAATCTGCTTCAATAAACTCTGCAGGTATTTTAGATGTTTTTCCTGATTTTGATTTAATCTCTTTAGTCTTATCCTCTATTTCTTTTAAATACGTTAGGCTTGGCGAAGAATTAAATCCTTCGCTTCTTTCATTGGACAAACTGTCCCATTCTAATTGACGCTTAGCTAAAGCAGCTTCATCAATAGTTACCCCATTGCCATCTACATTGGCTCCTTTTTTAGACGTTAATTCCTGATCCATATAATCATACACTCCATCATTATCTTTATCATCCGGGCAACCATCGCCATCCACTTTGATACCTTTTGGAGTTCCTAAGCATTTATCTAATAAATCCTTTACGCCATCCTCATCACTATCCATATTATCAACAGCGCTAAAGTCAACATTACTGTATGCGTCTTTTGGTTTTTTACCAAAATGAATATTTAAAGCAACACTTGCTGCAGCCCAGCTGTCATTTCCTCCGCTTTTAAAATTATCAATGTAATCAGTCATACTAAGATTATACAACATGCCTATTCGCAAACTAGACCGAAAACCAATTTGAAATTTTGCTCCGATACCTAAAGGAATAAATAATGTGCTTCTTGCATAACTACTTGCAGAATCTTTTAATTGTGTTTCATAAGTGTAATCTCTTTTAAGGATAGTTGAACTTTGTAAATTTGCCGCTTCATCTTTTTGATCGCGAATTGAACCATCACTCCAATAATTATACAATTTTCCGTTTTTATCTTTTAAATCGCCATAAGCATCAAACATCATATAACCAATACCAGCATGAACATAAGGAGAAACAACTTTTTGAGTTTCACCTAATTTATCAAAAAAAGCAAAGACGTTTAATCCACCACCCATTACCGTAGACTGAAAATTTAAATGAGATGATTTGTCGTTATCTGTGCCGGCTAGTTTACCATATAGGCCATCAATACCAATTCCTAAAACCTTTCCTATTCTATATTCAATACCAAATCCATAGCCCAATCGTAAATTACTAAAGTAATTACCATTACTTTTTTTTCCAACATCGCCCAAATACTTTAATCCAGCAGCTTGGGTAGTAATTGATAATTGAGCCATTGAACTTATTGTAACAACCAAAGAAACTGCTATTAAAAATAGCTTCGTATAAATTCTATTCATTAATATGTGATTTAATAATAGATTAAATTAGTTGTTTTAAGGCTAAAAACAAAGCTAAAACAAAAAAAACGGCAAGTTTGCCAACATAAAATGTAATTGTAAACAGTTTTATGTTAGTTAACTGATTTTAAGAGAAAATTAATATCAAAAG
The DNA here is from genome assembly GCA_044374335.1 of Bacteroidia bacterium. Classification (GTDB taxonomy): domain Bacteria; phylum Bacteroidota; class Bacteroidia; order B-17B0; family Aurantibacillaceae; genus UBA4416. The sequence goes on from JBILOV010000080.1 coordinate 8,884, forward strand.
AACTTAATTGTATATCGTTTTTGAATCCTAACTAATGCTCAAAATAGTTAATTTTGACATACTATAAAAATTAACACACAAAGAATTTATTAATTTGGAGTCTAAA
>JBILOV010000081.1:0-8822 GCA_044374335.1 Bacteroidia bacterium
CCTAGCTTGTGTAGCCGGATTGCAACTTACGTAAACTATTTTCTGTGGGGCTGCTTTTAAAATCACGCGAACTACATCCTCATGCATACCTGCTCTTGGGGGGTCTGTAATAATAACATCCGGATTTCCGTGCTTAGAAATAAAAGCTTCATTTAAAACATCTTTCATATCACCGGCATAAAAATCAGTATTTCCAATAGTATTATAAATAGAATTTGCTTTAGCATCTATTACTGCATCTACCACATACTCTACCCCTATTACTTTTTTAGCTTTTTTTGCCACAAAATTAGCAATTGTACCAGTGCCTGTATACAAATCATACACTACTTCATTACCAGTTAATCCGCATAAATCTCTAGTAATTTTATATAATTCATAGGCCTGAGGTGAGTTGGTTTGATAAAAAGATTTAGCGCTAATTTTAAATTTAAGGCCTTCCATTTCTTCAAAAATATGATCTACGCCACTAAAAGTTATAATATCTAAATCCTGTAATGTATCATTTCCTTTTTGATTAATAACATATTGTAAAGATGTAATTTGAGGAAATGTGTTTTTTAAATGATTTAGTAACAAATCAATATTCTCTGGTTGATTCTCATAAAACTGAATTAACACCATTAATTCCCCATTACTTGACGAGCGAATCATAAGTGTTCTTAATAAACCCGTTTTATCTCTTACACCAAAAAATGTCATGTTATGCTTATTGGCAAAATCTCTTATTTCATTTCTAATTGAATTAGAAGGTTCTTCCTGTAAATAACAATTTTTAATATCTAAAATTTTATCAAACATTTTTGGGATATGAAATCCTAATGCGTTTCTGTTATCAATCTCTTCACCACTTTTAATTTCTTCGGAGGTAAGCCATTTTTTATCCGAAAAAGAAAACTCCAATTTATTGCGATAAAAATAATTGACCTTATTAGGAAAAATAGGCTTAAGTGAAGAAATGTCAAGCTTTCCTATTCGGGTTAAGGCATCTTCTACCGTTTTTTGCTTAAAAAATAGTTGTGTTTCATAATTCATATTTTGCCACTTGCAACCACCACAAGATCCAAAATGCTCGCATTTAGGTTCAATTCGGTTAGGAGAAGGTGATTTTAAAACAGTAATATGTCCTTCGGCGTAATTATTTTTTTTACGGGTAATCATTACATCAGCTATATCACCTGGTACGCCGCCATCAACAAAAATAACCATACCATCCACTTTAGCAACAGATTTGCCCTCTGATGAAATATCTACAATACTTGCATTTTCAACAAAAATATTCTTCTTTATTTTACTCATAGGTAGCAAAGATATAAGAACAAGATTAAAGATGAAATATTTTAAGTATAAAGATTTGAGAAGAAAGAAGTGATTTACAAATGAGGAGTTACCAATTTTTTCTTAAAATTTTGTAATGATATACTCTCAGTCACATAATAAGTTTAAATTTATGCACTGAAGATGAAGCCTAAACACTACCAAATTTCACAGCTATTGAGTTGCAAATACAAACTAGTATTTTGTTTGATGGTGGCGTTTTCTATATCTTGTTTTTCTCAATCAAAAACAAAACAAATTGAAGATAAAAGCGGCAAACTAATTAACATACGGCATGCTAAAAGATTGGCATTTGATCAAACATTGGGAGTTGATGCAAGACGATTAATTGGTGATGTAGAATGTGAACATGAAGGAGCTGTTATGCGTTGTGATAGCGCTTATTTATTTAGTGATAAAAAACTAATAGCATACAGTCACATTAGTATCATTAAAGGGGATAGTATTTTTTTATATGGAGATTCATTAAGATATGACGCAACAACAAAACTAGCCAATATGAAAGGAAATGTGCGTTGTATTGAAAAAGATATGACGCTCACTACTAATACTTTGATTTATGATATTGGGACCTCCGTTGCCAGTTTTTATAATGGAGGAAAAATAGTAAATAAAGAAAATACCCTAACCAGTAAAAATGGCCATTACTATTCAGCAACCAAAGATATTACGTTTCATTATGATGTTGTATTAACAAATCCCGAATACAAAATGCGAGGTGATACTTTAAGATATAATACCATCAATAAGACATCTTATTTTATAGGACCAACTATTATTACTAGTAAAACAAATTATATTTATTGCGAAAACGGTTGGTATGATACAGAAAGAGAAATATCTCGCTTTAGTAAAAATGCGATTATTGTTACTAAGGATCAGAAATTATTAGGCGACAGTATTTTTTATGATAGAAAAAAAGGTTACGGCAGAGCTACTAAAAATGTTCAAATTATTGATACGACCAATAAATCCTTTATTGTAGGAGACTTTGCAGAGCATTTTGAAAAAGGGAATAAGGCAATTGTAACCGGACATGCCATTTACGGCAGAAGAATAGAAAAAGATACTTTATTTATGTCGGCCGATACCTTATTTTATGACGAACCAGATTCGACTCATTCTTTTGTAAAAGCTTATCAACATGTCAAAATTTTTAAAACAGATTTACAAGGCATCTGCGATTCTCTAACTTATTATATTCATGATTCGTTAATGACCATGTACAACTCTCCTGTTTTATGGACAAATAACGGTCAAGTAACTGCAAAATTGATAAAATTAACGGCTGGACAAACTAGTATTAAATACTTTGAATTGCTTACAAATGCTATTGTGATACAAAAAGTGGATAGTTTGGATGAAGAAAAGTTCAATCAAATTGAAGGTAAACGAATCGAAGGTTTTTTTGCGAATGACTCTATCAGAAAACTAAATGTGATAGGTAATGCCCAAATTATTTATTACGTAAAACAAAAAAAATCGTACAAAGGTGTTAACAAAACAGTTTGTAGCGATTTAACCGCTTGGTTTAATAGTGCAGGCATTGATAGAGTTACATTTAGAAATAAACCCGAATCTACTATTTTTCCATTATCAAAAATTATTGATAATGAAATGCGTTTAAAATATTTTGTGTGGTTAGAAAATAAAAGACCTAAGATAAAAAATGATATATTAATACGATAATTCGATACTGATAATTTGTATATTTATCCTTTAAATTTAATATAATTATGAAATTATTACAAAATAAAGTTGCCATCATTACTGGCGCATCTCGTGGAATTGGGAAAGGTATTGCTATTAAATTTGCAGAACAAGGTTGCAACATTGCCTTTACCTATTTAAGTTCAGTTGAAAAAGCAAAAGCTTTTGAAACAGAATTAGCAGCCTACGGAATAAAAGCAAAAGGCTATCAAAGTGATGCCGCTGATTTTAAAGCAGCTGAACAATTAGTTACAGATGTAGTAGCAGAATTTGGAACAGTTGATGTTTTAGTAAATAATGCGGGTATTACCCGCGATACTTTATTAATGCGTATGAGTGAACAACAATGGGATGAAGTTATAAATGCTAATTTAAAATCAGTATTTAACTTAACCAAAGCGGTTCAAAAACCTATGCTTAAAGCTCGTAATGGTTCTATTATAAATATGAGTTCGGTGGTTGGTGTAAAAGGAAATGCAGGACAAACAAACTACTCGGCTTCAAAAGCAGGTATTATTGGCTTTACTAAATCAGTAGCTTTAGAACTAGGATCTCGCAACATTAGAAGTAATGCTATTGCACCTGGGTTTATTGAAACTGAAATGACTGGTGCATTAGATGAAAAAGTGGTTCAACAATGGCGAGATTCGATTCCTTTAAAACGCGGGGGATCAACTGAAGATGTGGCAAATTTAACCTTGTTTTTAGCAAGCGACATGAGCGCATACATAACTGGACAATGTATTAACGTTTGTGGCGGAATGCTTACATAAAAAAGGTTTAAGAGATAAGATTTGAACTTATTTAAATCTTATCTCTTATTTAAAATTAATAATCTCTATAAATGCAATTTATCTCTAATTATTCTTGGTATTACACCCTGTTATGTTTTGTAGCAGGGTTTGTTTTTTCTGCCATGCTATATGTTAGAGATAAAAAAAATACCGATAGATCAAAAATATTACTGTATAGTTTAGCCAGTTTACGTTTTATATCAATAAGCATAATTGCATTTTTATTATTAGATATATTTATTAAACGCGTTGTTAACGAAACTGAAAAACCTGTCATTATTTTAGCCCAGGACAATTCATCCTCTTTGATTGCAGGCAAAGATTCTTTAGAAATAAAAACAACTTATACACGAGCTTTAAATTCTTTAATTAATGCCGTTAAAGAAAAATACGATATTAAGCCTTACCAATTCGATTCCGAATCTAAACCATCTGAAAACTTTGATTTTAAAGGGAAAGAAACTGATATCTCAAAATTATTTTCTGATATAGAAAACAATTATGCTAATAAAAATATTGGCGCCATAATTTTAGCCTCTGATGGTATTTATAACAAAGGAACAAATCCATTATATAGTATTGAAAAATTTAATGCGCCTATTTATACTATTGCATTAGGAGATACGATTCCATTAAAAGATGTTTGGATACAATCGGTAAACCATAATCAAGTGGCTTACTTAGGGAATTCTTTTCCGGTGGAAGTGGTTATAAATGCCATTGATTTAAAAGACAAGCAAGTAACCATTACCATTTCTCAATCCGGCAAAGTTTTAAAATCAGAAAACATTATTATTAATTCTAATTCATATAGTAGCACACTCAACTATATTTTAGATACTGATAAATCAGGTATTCAAAAATACACGGTAGCAATTTCCAACCTTGAAGAAGATAAAAACAAACAAAATAATACGCAATCTTTTGTAATAGATGTGATTGATAACCGCGAAAAGATTTTAATATTGGCTAATGCTCCACATCCTGATATTGCTGCAATCGAACAAAGTATTTCGTCAACTCAAACCTATGAGGTGGAAGTTGCTTTACTAACAGAATTTACAAAACCTTTAAAACCATATTCACTGGTTATTTTGCATCAAACCGTTGCACTTCCTCAGCGCATTAGTAACGAATTAAATATCAATAATCAATCCGTATTTTTTATTGGCAATAATTTTGATGGTGCAAATTCTAAATCATTATATAAAGGTAAAATAAATGAGGTAGAAGGAGTTTATCAAAAAGAATTTTCATTATTTACATTTAGCGATGAGTTAAAAAATTACATTAAAAATTTTCCGGCTGTTACTTGTGCTTTTAAAAACTCTCCTCTATCAACTGGGGCAAATGTTTTGCTTTCTCAAAAAATAGGTGTTGTAGAAACTGACCAACCTTTATTTGTATTTACAGAAACTAATGGTGTAAAAACAGCCAGTTTTTTAGGCGACGGTATTTGGCGTTGGCGCATGAGAGATTTTGCAGACCACGATAACCACAATTTATTTAATGAGTTAATTAATAAAACGGTGCAATTTTTATCAGTAAAAGCTGACAAAAGTTTTTTTAGAGTATTTACTAAAAAAATCATCAATGAAAATGAATCTCTTGATTTTACAGCTGAAGTTTACAACCAAAGTTATGAGTTAGTAACCGAGCCAGATGTTACCCTCATTTTAAAAGACGCTAAAGGCAAACTATATAATTATACATTTAATAAAAAACAAACCATGTATAGCTTAGCTGCTGGTCAGTTTGCTGCAGGAGAATATAGTTACGAAGCAAAAGTAAAATTTAGCGACCAATTATATACTAAATCAGGTAGTGTGATTATTAAAGAAATTGTTTCCGAAAGAATCAACACAGTAGCTAATCATCAATTATTATATCAAATAGCTAAACAAAGCGGCGGAAAATTATTTTATAAAAACCAATTAGAACAATTACAAAAAGAAATTTTATCTAGTGAGTCTATTAAATCTATCACCTACTCTCACAAACAATTAACTGATTTAGTAAATCTCAAATGGATTTTCTTTATCATCCTTTCGCTATTATCTGTAGAATGGTTTTTAAGAAAACGCAACGGAAATGTATAATAAAAATGATTTAATTTCCTGATTACTTAATTGAATTATTTAATTCTTCAACCGAGGATTCAAATGTAAAAGCATCATTAAGTAAAAAGTAATTATTTTTATCAACACATTTCGTATGAGCTAACTTCGCTAAATCTAATCTATTAGCTTCAAAGCTAAATAACAACATCAATTCTTTTATTTGAGCAGCGGTTAAGCAATTAGTTTTTAAGATTTGTTTAGCTGTTGTTAATTTAGTATCATCAAAAGATTGTTTCGTAATTGTTTGTTTTGCTGCCGAAAAACTAGAATTACTCATTGCCGTGCTTCCATCACATCCATAATTAGTATTAATTTGACTAGTTGTATTATTAGAACTATTATTACTTTGATTGCTAGTTGAAGTTGTAGTAGAGGTTGTATATGATGTAGTAGTTGTTGTTTGGTTATACAATGGATCATTAACATTTACATTAATTCCTATCCCTCCAACATTTATTGAGACATTGCTGTTATTAGCATTAGTTCCAGTAGTTGTTGTTTCAGTAATGGTTATTGATGAAGAAATTTCAGGCAATGGAGTCGTGTTAAAATGAATCTCTGGAACATCTTTTGAAGGAGGAGCAGCCTGTGCTATTGGCACCTGACTAAAAAAACGTAATACATTAATAAGCTTATTATTCTTCTTTATTTTATAGGTCACTTCCATCGAACTACTTGATTCCTCATCAACAACTGCTAAATATTTCTTTTCAAGAACTGGCTGCGCTTTATCTTCAAAAATAATTTTAGCTGAATAATAAGGTTGATTTAAATCAACAACTTTAACATTTGTTAGTGGTACCTCATTTTGTCTTATTCCATTTAATATTAAATAAAACTTCAAACCATCTTCAGAAAAAACAATTAAATTGGAATTATTTTGAGCAAACGAAGAAATTGATAAAAAGAATAGCGCTATAAAACTGTATTTTTTTTTCATGATTTTTAAATTTAAGTAGTTACAATTGTACTTAAAAATAAAAATTAATCTTGAGAAAATAAAAATTATTTTACAATCCAAGCTTTAGGATTATCTGCAAACAATACTTTTATTTTTTACATAACCGTTTTTAAACAATTCAGATTTCCAAAAGCCCTATAATGCAACATTTTATTTTTTATTTGAAATAAAAAAAGCCTTTCGTTTCCAAAAGGCTATAATATCAAAATAATAATTATTACTCAAAGTATTCTTTCATTCTGTCAAAAAATCCTTTTTCTTTTCGGTTAGGATTTGGTGCAAAATTCTTAGAAGCTTTTAATACTTCTAATGCTTTTTTCTCATCGGCGGTTAAATGTTGAGGTGTCCAAACGTTTATATTAACTAATAAATCGCCAGTACCATAAGAGTTTACATCCGGTAAACCTTTACCTTTTAATCGCAATACTTTTCCACTTTGCGTTCCTGGTTCAAGTTTAACTTTGACTTTAGAGTCAACCGTTGGTATTTCAATACTAGTTCCTAATGCTGCATCCGCAAAATTCACATAACTATCATAAAATAAATTATTACCATCACGTTTTAATTCCAAGTGCTCTTCTTCTTCAATCAAAACTAATAAATCACCATTAATACCACCACGAGGCGCTGCATTTCCTTTTCCACTAACAGATAGTTGCATCCCTTCGGCAACGCCGGCAGGAATATTTATTGATATAACTTCTTCAGCTCTCACAATTCCATCACCATGGCAAGTATTACATTTATCTTTTACAGTTTTTCCTTCACCGTTACATCCACTACAGGTAGTTTGTGTTTGCATGGCACCTAAAAAAGTTTGTTGCGTACGAACTTGAACTCCAGAACCATTGCAAAGTTTACACGTATCAAATTGTCCGTTCTTGGCACCACTTCCTTTGCAAGTTGTACAGCTTACAAATTTATTTACCTTTAATTTTTTCTCAACTCCTTTGGCAATTTCCTGAAGATTCAACTTTACCTTTATTCTTAAATTAGAACCTCTAGTTACCCTTCTTCCTCCTCCACTCGATCTTCCTCCACCACCAAAGCCGCCACCACCGAAAATATCTCCAAACTGACTAAATATGTCATCCATATTCATACCGCCACCGCCATAATGTCCTCCACCACCATTGCCTGAAGCACCTCCTACACCAGCATGACCATATTGATTGTATCTTTGACGTTTTTCGGCATTACTCAAAATTTCATATGCTTCAGCTGCTTCTTTAAATTTTTCTTCAGCTGCCTTATCATCAGGGTTTTTATCAGGATGATATTTTATTGCCAGCTTACGGTAGGCTTTTTTAATTTCCTCATCGCTAGCACTTTTTGTAATTCCTAATATTTCGTAAAAATCTCTTTTGCTCATTTTATTTTTTATTAACTGCCAACTACTACTTTAGCATACCGAATCACTTTATCGCCTAATTTATATCCTTTTTCTACCTCATCAATTACTTTTCCTTTCATATCTTCACTTGGTGCAGGTATGCTGGTAATTGATTCCATAAAATCTGCATTAAATGGTTTTCCAATAGTCTCCATAGCTTCTAATCCTTTATGCGTGTAGGCTGCCTTTAATTTGTTATAAATTAAAATCATTCCTTCCTTAATGGGAGCAGCTTCTTCAACAGTCTCGTTTGCTTTAATCGCTCTTTCAAAATCATCTACAGTTGGGATAAATACTTTAAATACATCTTCTCCAGCCGAACGAATAATATCAGACTTTTCTTTAATCGTACGTTTACGGTAATTATCAAATTCTGAATATAAACGTAAATATTTATCGTTTAAACCTGCAATTTTTGCTTCGTAATCAACTGGTTGATCAACAATTTCTTCAACATTTTCTGTGGTAGTTTCTACAATAGTTTCATCAACCGGTTGTTCGGTATT
>JBILOV010000082.1:0-8757 GCA_044374335.1 Bacteroidia bacterium
AAAAACACTCGAACTGACTAGCATTATAGTCACTTCGAGTGCGAGGTACGAGCGTATCGAGAAGTGTTTTGTTCGTGAGTTCTCGATAAATTTTTGCAAGAGGCAGGCAAAAACACTCGAACTGACATCTAACAAAAAAAGAAGTTACCTTTTTGAGGCAACTTCTTTTTATAAAATTATCCGTCATTCCGAGCTTGACTCGGAATCTCACATCTGATAAAACTACATAGATGCTGAATCAAGTTCAGCATGACCCACTAATTCAGTAGGACTTGTTATTTTAACAAAACTAAAAAAACTACTGCAATACAATTTTTCGGGTTTCGATGGTAACACCCTGCGCATTGATGAGATTAACAAAGTAAATACCATTGCCGCCCCAAGTGCTCATATTCACATAAAATTGTTGTTGTGTAATGGCAGACTGAAATACTTGTTGACCCAATGCATTACTAATTTTAATTTGATGACCTGTTAAATTAGCCAAGTTGCCATTATCAATAGTAATATGATCATTAGTTGGGTTTGGCCATATTTTAATAGTGTTTTGGTACGTTACCGGATTAAACCCTGTAAGGTTAGTGTTAATTAAAAGTGTATCAGTAACTGTAATGGTTTGGAAACATAAATTACTATTATATAAACCGGTAATTTCTTGTTGTGTTAATGCACGATTCCAAATTCCTAAATCATCGACTAGGCCATTATAATATGCGTTTCCATTGATATTGGCTGGATTCACACTTCTACCAATATTTATTTGTCTATTTCCAGTACTAAAATTAACATTTACAATAGAGTCCAATAAAACACCGTTTTTATAGGCCTTAAATGTGTTCGAATTGTTATTGTAAGTCATAAAATAATGCTCCCATATTGAAATACTAGGCAAAGATGAATTAATAGCAAAGCATGTGGTATTGGAATTAGAGCAGGTCTGGAAGTAGGTGTTCTGTAAAAAAGATGGTTGTTGTATTCCATAAATTAGTCTGAATTTAAAATCATATGAAGTGATGTCGCGATCACCTATTACTTCATGACCATTGTATTGTAAGGAAGTATCGCTGGTTAAAATCCAAAATGATACCGAATATGAATCAGTAATTAAAGACGTAACCAAATTTGAAATTGTAATATGATTATCAATCCCATTAAAACTATAAGCAGCACTCGCATTCCCAAATCTATCAGCAGTTAAAGTCGCTCCATTTACTGTTCCATCATTTGTATTACTACTTTCATCAATGGCATTACCATTAAAAGGCCACCAGCCACCTAAACCATTTGTAGGCACATTACTTGGAACTGTTTGTGCTAAGCTTGTTACAGCAAATCCGGCAATTGCCAGAGCTGTTAAGAGTACACTTTTTTTAATCATAGTATAATTTGTTTTTATACTGCTCTGCCCCGCGTAGCGGTTAGTTTAAATAAATCAGCGTGGGACAGTTGCAATATTTACAGAAGAGGGAGTCGAAGCCCTGTACAGCAAAGTAAAGCAACGCCCACGCTTTACCGTGAGCGTTATGCTTAAACTTCCCTACTGTACTTTGAATTTTCGACTTTTCTTCTGTAGGATGATTAGCAAACGCTAATGTTTTATATTAAATAAAATAAGTTATGTCATGTTTAATGTTTAAATGCTAATCAAATATACTTTTTTTAAAATTATAAATGGCTGTGTGATTACTAAATTATAGAACTAAACTATTAAAATGGCACTAAACAAAAAAACCTTACGTTTCGGTAAGGTTTTTTTTGATATGGTTTAATAATTAATCTACGTTATCGTGTAAAAACGAGTTGTTTGGTCTAATCTCATTATTATCTCCCAATGTATAGCGAGAGACTTGTGAATCAGTAGAAGGTGTTGTACCATTATTATCTAAGTTTACTTGTTTACGTTGCCATGCAGACTCTTTTTCTAAATGTGATAAACCTTCTGGCGTCTTCATTTTTAAAGTTAACTCTTTTAGTTTTTTAATACGCTCTTGAGCTAAACGTATTTGCTCTTCTCTGCTATTACTATCAAAAATAGTTGCATTAGAGGTTTTTTCAGTAACTTCATTAATAATAAATTCTGTTTTAGATGGCTCATTAACCTCATCATTCAGTTCGTTAGTAAACGTTTGCTCAACTTCTATTTCACTAGGCTCATCTAAAGAGTATACTTTAAAAGCAGATGTGGTATCTATTTCGTTAGTTGACTCATTTAGTATAATTTCATCCTCTATTTTATTGATAACACTTTCTTCCTCGTTTTTGGTAAAAATAAATGGTTCAGAAATTTGTATTTCATCAATCATAGAAGTTTGTATCGGCTCCGTTTTTGTAATTTGAGGCTCGTCTAATTTTACAATTTTACGTTCTTGAAAAGCTGGAGCTTCGTAACCTGATTTCATTTTAGAGTTAAAACCGGTTGCAATAATAGTTACCGAAACGTTATCTCCTAAAGAAGGGTCGGTTCCGTACCCTGTAATTAATTCAGCAGAACCACCTGCTGCTTCTTGAACGAAATCGGTAATTTCTCCAAACTCATCCATTTCAATATCATCGCTTCCGCTCATAATATTTAATAATACATGGCGAGCACCTGAAATATCATTGTCATTTAATAAAGGTGAAACTAAAGCTGCTTCAACCGCTCGTATAGCGCGCTTTTCGCCACTTGCAATAGCAGAGCCCATAATGGCTACACCGCTATCTTGCATAACAGTTTTCACATCATTAAAATCTACATTCACATGCATGTGTAAGCTAATAATTTCTGCAATTGATTTTGCAGCACCCGTTAATACATTATCTGCATGAGCAAATGCTTCCGTCATTTTTAAACTTCCGTAAATATCACGTAATTTATCATTACCAATCACGATTAAGGTATCTACGTATTTTTTCATTTCTTGCTCACCTTTTTCGGCTTGCTCTCTACGTTTTTTTCCTTCAAACGAAAATGGAATTGTAACAATACCAACTGTTAGGATGCCTAATTCTTTTGCAATAGATGCAATTACAGGAGCTGCACCGGTACCAGTACCACCGCCTAAACCAGCTGTGATAAACACCATTTCGGTATTATCTTTTAGTAATGCTTTTATTTCTTCTATGCTTTCTAAAGCCGAATCGCGACCAACTTCTGGTTTTGCACCAGCACCTAATCCTCTTGTTAACGAATTTCCTAATTGTATTTTATGAGGCACAGGACTTTTTCCTAATGCTTGTTTATCAGTATTACATACTATGAAATCCACACCCTTAATTCCTAAACGGAACATGTGATTTACGGCGTTGCTTCCGCCGCCGCCAACTCCAATTACTTTTATAATTGAGCTTTCTTCTTGAGGTAATTCAAATTGCATCATGGTTATGTAGTTTTAAATTTTTAGTTCTTAGTTTTTAATTTTTTTCTTTAATTTTTTTATTCTTTTTATTATCTAGTTTATGAATGTTTAGTGATATTAAAAACTAAACACTTATAACTAAAAATTAGCCTAATCCACATCGTCACTCATCCAATCTTTAGCTTTGCTAATTAATGTATCAAAAAAGTTTCCTACTTTTTGTTTTGAGTGTCCTGTTACTTTTTTCTCTGCTTTTTGTTTTGTTTGTTCCACTAAAACAGTTTCTTCAACTACTTTAGATCCATTGTTACCACGCTTTGCTTCACGTTCATATTTTTCAATTCCTTTCATTACTAAACCCACACCAGTTGCATACATGGGGTTTTTTAATTCATCGTCGGCACCAGCTAAATGCTCATTAGGGGTTCCGATGCGGCAATCCATACCAGTAGTTAACATTACTAATTGTGGTAAATGTTTTAATTGAGCACCACCACCTGTTACAACAATGCCTCCTGCTAATTTGCGTTCAAAGCCAGAAGATTTAATTTCGAATAAAACAAATTCCAAAATTTCTTCCATACGTGCCTGAATAATTTGGGCTAATGTATTTACTGAAATTTCCTTGTGTGGACGACCTCTTAAACCAGGGATCGAAATCACTTCGTTCATTTGATTTTCTTGAGCTAAAGCCGAACCAAAACGCATTTTTAATTGTTCTGCTTGTGTTTTAATAATACCACAACCTTCTTTAATATCATCTGAAATAATATTTCCTCCAAAAGGAATAACAGCCGTGTGACGAATAATGCCATCATAAAAAATTGCAACATCGGTTGTTCCTCCGCCAATATCTACTAATACAACACCTGCTTCTTTTTCTTCATCACTTAAAACGGCATCAGCACTTGCCAATGGCTCTAAATGTAAATCAACCGAAATTAATTTTGCTCTATCAACACATTTAAAAATATTTTTTACAGCAGAAACATGTCCGGTAATGATATGGAAATTTCCTTCCAAACGCATACCTGAATGCCCAATTGGGTTACGAATACCAGTTTCGTTATCAATAATGTATTCTTGTGGAATTACATGTATAATTTCTTCTCCAGCAGGCACATTTAAGCGGTGCATATTATCAATTAACTGATCTACATCATTTTGAGAAACTTCTTCCTCTAACGATTTACGAGTTATCATCCCTCGGTGCTGCATACTTTTAATATGCTGACCAGCAATACCAACAATTACTTCTTCAATATCGATATTAGCTTTATCACCCGCAATTTTAATCGCAGCTTTAATAGACTCAATGGTTTGTTCAATATTGGCCACTACACCGCGGTGTACTCCCAAAGATGGGGACTTACCAATACTTAATATTTCTACTTTACCATTTTCGTTTTTATAACCTACGATAGCGGCAATTTTAGTTGTTCCAATGTCAAGACCTACAATTAGTTCTGCATTTTCCGGCATTTGTTTTTGTGTTGGTTTATTGTCCATAAACTTATTTTTTAGTGCAAACCACTTGGTTTTTATATTTTATATTAATAGTAGAATATTTATTCCAACCATCAGTTTTGTTTAATCCTTCGGTATAAAATAATTTTAGTTTATTAAATTTTTCTTCAAATTCAATAGCTTCTCCAAAAATTATTTTTTGATTACCAATTGAAGGATATAACTCTAATTCTTTATCCGATGTAATATTTATTTGATGTATCAGGCTTGATAAAACAGAGTCTTTTGTAATAAAAGCAGAGATATTATAAATATCATCTAACACGCTAACTTCACTAAACAATTTATTTTTAGAAATATTATTTACCGAAAACTGATAGCGCGAAGCATAAGGTTCAAAAATGTAGCCCGTTGCTATAATTACACGTGCTGTAAATTTGTCGTTAAGCGGCATTAGTTTAGATTTGTCATCAATATAATAACTTTCTCCATCCATATTTATTATACGAACTAATGGTGTACGTTGTGTTACATTTACACTTACATCACCATTTACATCTACTGATACATTCGCATTTTCAACAGCAGGATGTGAATTCAAGGCTTTTTCTAAACTATTTACATTTATATTTTTAATCGAGGTATTTATAATCGAATCTTTTCTTTCGATAAAAAAATATTTCACATCCTCTTCATCAATAAATGTATTAACCTCAGTATTATTTACCGACACTAACATGTTTTTGGCAATAACGTTTTTTTCTTTGTTTGTTACAAAAGCTAAAGATGCCATTAAGCCTGATAATCCAATAATCCAAAGAACGATAGTTACTATTTTTCTAAAATTTATTTTTTTCATTTTTTTTTCGCTTCTCGACTTCGCTCGAAGTGACAAAAATCCTTAGTCACATCTAACTTTCCCTTTAATCTCTTTCGTCCCTTCGATTCCTTCAGTCTCTTAACTCTCTTTTAATAGTTCTTCAATTGGTTCTATCAAACTATCAATATCTCCTGCACCTAATGTCATTAGCAACTGTGGTTGATGTGTTTCTAAAAATGCAAGTACGTTTTCTTTTTTTACTAAAAACTTTTTTGTGCTTTTCATTTTATCCAACAACATCTGTGAATTGATGCCTGCAATTGGTTTTTCGCGAGCCGGATAAATTTCTAACAACACACATACATCTAACAAATCTAAACTTTCAGCAAAACCATCTGCAAAATCTCTTGTACGTGTAAACAGATGTGGTTGAAAAATACCCATTATTTTTTTATCAGGATATAATTGTTTTGCTGCTGTAATTGCAGCTCTCAATTCTTCCGGATGATGGGCATAATCATCAATGTACACAACAGACTTTGATTTTATTCGGTAATCAAATCTTCGTTTCACTCCTTTAAAAGAACGTAAGGCTTTGTTTATCACATCGCCCTTAATACCTAATTGTTGTGCAACAGCAACTGCAGCAATCGAATTTTCTACATTATGCAAACCGGGTAAACCAATAGCTACATGGCTTACAGGCTCTATCGGACTATTAATATTGTAGCAAAATTCGCCATCAATAATTTCAATAGAATTTGCAGAGTATTCAGTATCTAAATTTAATGAGTAGATGAGCCTTTTATTCTTGAGTCTCAAATCGTTATCAACATTTTTTTTAACAATCAAAAAACCATCTTTTTGAACCTGAGAAGAAAATTGAGTATAAGTTTGATGCATTGAATTTAAGTCTCCATAAATATCCAAGTGATCAGCATCAACACTTGTTATAACTGAAATATATGGGTGAAGTGTTAAAAAGGAACGGTCATATTCATCAGCTTCAACTACCACATAAACATCTTTATCTGAGGGATTACCTAATAATAAATTGGTTTTGTAGTTTTGAGATATCCCTCCTAAAAAAGCAAAACAATTAATGCCTGCTGTTTTTAAAATATGTGCTACCAAGGTAGTTGTTGTTGTTTTACCATGAGTTCCTGCAATAGCAATAGTTTTAAACTGCTTTGTAATTTCACCTAAAACCCAAGCACGTTTTTGTAAGTTGTAGCCTTCGCTTTGTATATAAACCAACTCCGCATGATCTTTTGGAATAGCAGGGGTGTAAATAACAAGAATTTCTTCTTTATTATAAAGCGAGAATAACTTTTTTACCAAAGCTTTATCTTCATCAAAATGTAATTGAACACCTTCCGCCTCTAGTTGATTGGTTAATTCAGTTTCTGTTTTATCATAACCATAAACTGTTTTTTCGTAATGGTTAAAGTAACGCACTAAAGCACTCATACCAATACCACCAGCTCCTAAAAAATAATATAGTTTATAGTCTAGAATGTTCATTACAATTTATAGTTGGCTAATTTTAAAACTTCGTTTGCAATAATGCTTGTTGAATTTGGTAATGCAAGTAATCCACAATTTTTACTTAACTCCTGTTGTAATAAATTATTATTGATTAAGGCAATCGCTTCGTTTATTAAATATTTTTTTGCCTCGGTATCTTTCACTAAAATGGCTGCTTTTTTATTTACTAAAGACATCGCATTTTTTGTTTGATGATCTTCGGCAGCTGTTGGTAACGGAACTAATATGCTTGGTTTTTGAACAATACATAATTCAGAAATTGCACCGGCGCCCGCTCTTGATACTACTATATCTGCAAGTGCATAGGCTAAATCCATGCGTGTAATAAAATCAACAGCTTTTATGTTTTTTGATTCGAAGGCAGCAGTTTGTTGTTTTGCTGATTCAAAATAATTTTTCCCAGTTTGCCAAATTAATTGAATATTTTGATCTGCTAATAGATGTAACCCTTGCCCGATTGCCTCGTTAATTCCTTTAGCGCCAAGACTTCCACCAACTACTAAAATTGTTTTTTTGCTTTTATCTAATTTAAAAAACTCATATGCTTCATCTCTTTTTGCAGAAACGTTTGTAATATCCTGACGAACAGGATTGCCAGTTAGGATAATTTTTTCTTTAGGGAAAAACGCTTCCATTCCATCATAGGCAACACAAATTTTAGCTGCTTTTTTTGAAAGAATTTTATTAGTTATGCCTGCGTAAGAATTTTGTTCTTGCAATAAAGCCGGAATTCCTTTTGAAGTAGCTGCTTTTAGCAAAGGTCCAGATGCATAACCACCTGTTCCCACAACCACATTCGGTTTAAAATCGTTAATGATTCTTCTGGTTTTTAAAAGAGATTGAATAATTAAGAAAGGTAATTTAAGATTCGATAATGTAAATTTTCTTTGAAAACCAGCAATAGGAACACCAATTATTTTGTAGCCTGCTGCCGGAACTTTTTCCATTTCCATTTTACCTAAAGCACCAACAAATAAAATATCAGCGTGAGGCACCATTTTTTTTATTTCATTAGCAATGGCTACAGCAGGAAAAATATGTCCTCCTGTTCCGCCTCCGCTTAATATGACTTTTAATGGTTTCATTTTTGTTTTTGCTTCTCGACTACGCTCGAAGTGACAACGTTCTGTCAGTTCGAGCGTAGTCGAGAACACTATATTTATTCTGTTATAACTTCTTCTGCTCCTTTTCCTCCGTTATCCTCATTTGATTTACTAACACTTAAAATAACACCAATAGAGATGCAGGTAAACCAAATAGATGTTCCTCCCATACTTACTAATGGCAATGGCTGACCAGTTACAGGAAATAAATTTACTGCAACAGCCATATTTATTAAAGCTTGAAAAACTAAACTAAAACTTAATCCAACGGCCATGAGTCCTCCAAATGTTTTTTCAGAATCTCGTAATATTCTGATGCCTCTAAATAATAATATCATGTATAAGAATAACATGGCAAAACCAGTAAACAAACCATATTCCTCTACGATTATAGCATAAATAAAATCGGAAGATGCTTGAGGTAAAAAAGCACGTTGTGTGCTGTTACCAGGTCCTTTACCTATAATACCACCTGTAGCAA
>JBILOV010000083.1:0-8655 GCA_044374335.1 Bacteroidia bacterium
TTTTAAATAAATTTTATTATTATAAAACACAACTGTTCCTTTTTCAGCAGGTCCAAAGTTACTTTCAGAGATAAGACTATTATTTACTCTGTACTGCAAATTGCCATTTGCAAATAAAAACACAGACCTGTTTCCGGATACAGCCATGGAAAGCAAGCCATCATTAAATACTTTTGTAAATTTAAACTCAATAGGGTTGAGTTTAATTAGACCATAACGATAAGAAATAAGATAAATATGTTCATTTGCTTTATAAAGTTCATCCACATTGTCATCTTTAAAAAACAATGAATCTGTTTTTGAAGAAAAATTTATAAAACTAAAATTGTCAAAGCGTGCTATTCCTTTTTTTGAGGCCAGCCAAATATTTTCCTTATCATCACCTACAATATCATTTATCAAATTATCAGGAAGGCCTTGTTCTACAGAATAAGTATTATAGGTTCCACTTAATTTTTGAGAGATTGATATGAATTGCAATACAAGAAAAAGACATATTATCCCATACTTAGAATAACGAGCTGCAAGCCTTGCAATACATCCTGTAAATAATTGAATCACACTTATTTTGTTTATACAATTCTACGTAGAATATGTAAATAAAAAAAGTGCTAAAATACATGTTTATGTAGGTTAATTTTATTGCCGTAATATGGCTCAATGATTTACTTTGTTATAATGAATTTAGAATTAATTGCAGCGTCAAATAACTTTCAATTGCATTATAAAGAGCATCATGCTCGTATAAAACTAACCGACGATGTAATCGTAAGTTATTTGGTTGATTTAACCCTATTAACTATTTCAAAAATCGAAAATACAATTGAGGAAAAGCTAAACAACCTTAATTTAATTAATTCAGACATAAAAAAAATATTTTATACCTGTGTTGAATTAATTCAAAACCAGTTTTTGTATGGCATTTCAGATAACAGTAATACGCAAAATAAGTATTTTATAATTTCAAAAAACGGAAACTGTATCAAGATAATTAGTGCAAATCTTATTCAAACCTCTCAGGTAAATTATTTAAAAAATAAAATTGCCACCGTTAATTCTTATAGTAACAAAGATGAATTAAAATCATACTACCTCCATCAGCTTGCAAATAATGAGTTTGGAGAAAAAGGTGGTGCTGGTTTAGGTTTTATTACACTAGCATTAAAAAGCAAAAATTTATTACAAACTGAATTTCAACAAATAGATGATATTTATTCCATATTTATTCTAAATATTAATTTTGATATAACTATCCAACCAAAAATGACATGTCCACTTTTTGATGGATTTAATATTTGACATTACTATCTTTAAAAAAAGGATATTTAAGTAAATAGTCTACTATTTAATTGCCTTCATTCATTATTAATCAATAAATACTTTTAGAAATCCAAATCTAATTTGGAAAACGATTACATATCTGTTAATGCAATCAATAATTTTTCAATTTTTAATTTCATTTCTTTTGGCGAGCAATCGTAATTATTAAATAAAACAGAAAATGCTAGTTCTTTTCCTGATTTTGTTTTTACATAGCCACAATATCCTCGAGCTCTGTTTATATAACCCGTTTTGGCTCTCATATTATTTTCAGCAAAAGTACCTTTGCATAAATTAGTCATACTTCCATTTTTTCCGGCAATGGGCAACGATGCATTAAATGAAGGATAGATTAAGCTGTCTCTGAAAATTTTTGATAAAATAGTTGCTTGTATTTTTGTAGTAATTGTATTTGCCCTTGATAAGCCACTGCCATCAGCCATATGCAAGCCACTCACATCAACTCCTCTATCCTTCCAATAATTTTCAATTACTCTAATGCCACTTTCGGTTGTTCCTTGTTTTCCTGATTTAACCGATCCCAAAGTTTTTAAAATACTTTCTGCATAATGATTATTACTTTTTTGATTAGTATAAAACACTATTTTTTCAAGTTTTGGAGAGGTATGAGTATAGATTAATTGCTCAGAAATTTCGGAGTAAATATTAGGAATTTCATTCATCACTAATTTTACATCGCTAGCAACTAAATTAGTTTTACTTAACTCAGTTTGTAATTGGGTTGCAAAATACAATGGCGGCTCTGGCATTGATGCTTCAATTTCATAATGTTTTTTATTGGGAGGAATTGTTCCTGATATTCTTCTTGAATAACCAATTGGGTCTCCATAAACAAAAGCGTCATCTTCAGTTCCTGATGATATAACATTCGAATTAATTACGACCTTTTTTGAAAAATAATCCGGATACATACTTTCAACTTCTGCTATTGTATTATTATTTCCACTATTATAGAATATTGAAAATTTATTGTCGTGATAAGAAAGTCCATTAGCTCCAGCTCCAAAATAATTACCAATATCTGCCCAAATCCAGCTACTTGGGATTGAATTGTCAAAATAAGAAGCATCAGTAATAATAGATCCGGTTATTTTTTTTAACCCTTTTGTCTTTAGCTTTTGAATCAATGATGTATAAAAAACAGAGTCGTTATGGAAAAAATAAGATGAGTTAAAACTAGGATCACCAACTCCCTTAACAAGAAGATGAGATTTAGTTAATCCTGTAACAGAATCTTTTTTTTGAAAGTTATAAAAGTTAGTTTTATAAGTATAGTTTTTTCCTAATATTCCCAATGCACTAGCAGTGGTAATTATTTTCATTGTGCTAGCGGGTATAAGAGCAATTTCCGAATTGTATTCCTTTATCATTTTGCCAGTTGCGGCATCTATAACGCAGTAGCTGTAAATGGCATGTTGTAAATCTTTATCTTTTTTGTAAACTTCTAATACGGCATCCAACGATGATTGAGCCTGAGAAAAAAAATGTAAGAGAATTATAATTAAAAAAACAATAATTTTAGTCATATTAAAAATTGATTATATATAAAAATAAAGCCTAATCTTAAATTAAACTTTGTACTTCTAATTTTGTTTTTAACTTTATGCTACTCAAAACGATAAACATGATTTATGCCAAATACGTCATTTGCTTTTAAACAATTTATTATTAAGCAAGATAAATGCGCTATGAAAGTTGGTACAGATGCCGTTTTGCTTGGAGCGTGGATTATGCCCACAGACAGTAAACGTATTTTGGATATTGGGTCAGGAACGGGTGTTATTGCATTAATGCTAGCTCAAAAAACACGTGCAAAAATAGATGCCATTGATATTGATGAAAATGCATTTATTCAGGCAAAACAAAATGTATCTAATTCTGAATTTTCAAAACAAATTATAGTCATTCATTCAGCATTTCAAGATTACTTAAAAATACCTACTGAAAAATATAATTTAATAGTAACAAATCCACCCTATTTTGAGCAGTCTCTCAAATCTTCTGATGAACAGCGATCGCAAGCAAGACATGCCGATGTTTTACCATTTGAAGATTTAATTGATGGTGTTGTGAAATTGTTGGATGAAAAGGGTAAGTTTTGTTTAATATTACCAACATTAGAGGCTATTAAATTTAGAACTTTAGCTGAAAAAAAAGGATTAAATCTATCCAAATTATTAAGAGTAAAATCTAGAATTGACAAAGATCTTGAAAAACGACACCTGATGCAATTTGAGTTTAAACCTTCAGAGTTTAGTGAGGAAACTATAGCTATTGAGCAAAATGACAGACATGTATACACGCCAGAGTACAAAGATTTAACCAAAGATTACTACCTTAATTTTTAAAAAATATGCCTTTGTTTTTCTTTAATTTATTTATCTTTAATTCGTAATAAATCTCCTATGCAAAAAACCGTAATAATATTTCTTAGCTTCCTGTATTTAAACTTGTCAGCTCAAGACACCGTTAAAGTAAAAATTGTTTTAACTTCTGATCAAGAGGCTGAAAATGCTTATAATGTTGGGTTAGAGTTTATGTCAAAAAATGATTACGGTATGGCCATCGAACATTTTACCAAAGCTGTTTCTTTTAAGCCAAACTTTGATAAAGCTTTTTGTAGCAGAGCATTTGCCAGATATGAATCAAAAACATTTGATTTATCAATCGATGATTATTACAAAGCATTAGCAATCAATCCAGTTAGTACAGACGCTATGTTTGGGATAGCACAAAGTTTTTACTCAATTAATAAAAAAGATTCGTGTATTTCCTATTTAAGCAAAACTACTATTATTGATCAAAAATACAGTAAAGCATTTTATTTAAGTGGACAAATAAATTTTGAATCCGGAGATTATAAATTTGCTGTTGCCGAATATGACAAAGCAATTGCTGCTAAATCAGACTATGCTTATGCATATAATGATAGGGCATCTGCAAAAAAAATGTTAGGAGATGAAGCCGGTGCTATACAAGATTATGAAAATGCATTGGCAATCGATTCTAAATTGTTTTTTGCATATAATAGTTTGGGCTCCTGTAAACGCAATAAAGGAGATAATGTAGGAGCTATTGAGGCTTACACTAAAGCAATTAGTTTAAAGCCGGATTATTATATCGCGTTAAATAATAGAGGAACCGCTAAATTAAATATTAATGATTTTACAGGAGCAATTTCTGATTTTGAAACAGCTCTTAAACAAAAACCAAATTATATTCTAGCTATAAATAATATATCAGCTACTTATATTAAAACTAAAGATTACAAAGCAGCATCCGAATGGGCAGACAAAGCATTAAAAATAGATGGTAAAGCAGGAGCGGCATACTTAAACAGAGGAATAGCCAAACAGATGTTAAAAGACGAAGATGGAGCTTGTGCTGACTGGAAAAAAGCAGCAGAGTTTGGTGTTACTGAAGGTAAAAGCTATACCGCTGGTTTTTGTGATTAATTTTTGAGTTTCAAAAAATAAATAAGTTTTTAAATAGGATTCCAATATAAAAGTATGAAATAACCATGTTGCAACCAGCAAAAACACAGATGAAGATAACATAGTTATAGCATATGACAATAAAAAAACAACAAATATCTACTTATGAAATAGCCATGTTTGCTAAAACACAAACACAAATGAAAATAAACTGGCTAAACCATATGACAACTAAAAAACAATAATATCTACATATGAAAACAATATATAAAATAGTTGCATTAATTTTATTTTCAGCATCTTTTACCGTAGCGCAAAATATTGAGTTTGAAAAAGCAAATTTTGCCGATAAAAAAGATTTATTTAAAGAGGCTAAAAATAATTTAGAAGATGGGAAAGATGCTTTTAAATTAGGGAAAGAAGAATATGATTTTCTGCTAGACGGATATGTATCTAAAAATAAATACTACCCTGTAAGCCGCAGGGATTATCAACGCGCTGGAGATATCTATTTTAAAAAAGCTTTACCTTTTTTATCGAAAGCACAAGATTTTAATCCGAATAATGCAGAATTAAATTATATGTTGGGGGTTATTAGTTTTAATTTAAATCCTCAATCCGATGCAGCTTCTAAATTTTTAGAGAAAGCTATTTCTCTAAACGGAAAAATACCCGGGGATGCTTCTTATTTTTTAGGTTGGGCAAACCAGTTTCAATTAAAATGGGATGATGCCATTAAGTATTACCAAATGCAATTAAATTTATTAAATGCAGATACAAAAGCTAATGCAATTGCTATTGAAGATGTTACTAAAAAAATAAATGAGTGTAAAATTGGTAAAATAGAAACAGCCTCTCCGCAGCGTGTTTTTGTGGATAATTTAGGATCAGGTATTAATAGTTCTTACCCTGAATATAGTGCGTTTATTTCCGCAGATGAATCTATGATGATATTAACCGCTCGAAGAGAAAACTCTACGGGTGGCAAAATTGATGAAGGTGATGGTTGGCCATTTGAAGATTTGTATCAATCATTTAGGACTAACGGTAAATGGACGCCTGCGCAAAATTTTGGACCGTTAGTAAACACTGAGGAGCATGATGCAACTTCAGGTTTATCAGGTGATGGAACTACTATGTTTATTTTTAAATATAAGGAGAAGGACGGCGGAGATATTTATATGAGTAACCTTATAGGTAATACATGGACAAAGCCTGAGCATTTAAATAAAAATATTAATTCTAAAGCACATGAATCATCGGTGAGTTTGTCGTATGATGGTAAACGTTTGTATTTCATAAGCGATAGAGAAGGCAATTTAGGTGCCGGTGATATTTATTATTCTGATAAAGATGCAAAAGGAGAATGGGGACAAGCTTTTAATGCAGGGCCATCACTTAATACAAAATATGGCGAAGAGGGAGTATTTTTTCATCCTGATGGAAAAACAATTTATTTTAGTTCTAAAGGACGAAATTCAATGGGTGGTTATGACATTTTTAAATCTGTTTTTGAGAATGGTACTTGGAGTGAGCCTATAAACTTAGGTTACCCAATTAACGGTCCTGATGATGATGTGTTTTTTGTAATAAGTGGAAGTGGTAGGCATGGTTATTTTGCTTCCTCAAAACAAGGAGGTTTTGGAGATAAAGACATTTATAGAATTACTTTTTTAGGTCCAGAAAAGCCACCAATTTTAATGAATGAAGATAACCTGCTAGCAAGTGTAACGGCGCCCATTAGTGAATTTAAAGCAGAAAAAATTGCGAGTACCGGGCCTAAAATGACTATTTTAAAAGGAGTAATTTCTGATGATAAAACAAAAATTCCTTTAGAAGCAACTATTGAATTGATTGATAATTCGTTAAATGAAGTTATTGCCACTTTTAAATCAAACAGTACTACCGGTAAATATTTAGTATCACTTCCTTCGGGTAAAAATTATGGAATTGCTGTAAAAAAAGATGGCTATTTATTTCATTCCGAAAACTTTGATTTAAAAAATTCAGAGGTGTTTCAAGAAGTAGAGATAAATGTAGCTTTAAAACAAATTGATATAGGTCAATCTATTGTTCTAAAAAATATTTTCTTTGATTTTGATAAAGCAACTATTCGCATGGAATCAGCCGGTGAGTTAGATCGATTAATTAAATTATTGACAGAAAACCCAACCTTAAAAATTGAATTAGGAAGTCACACAGATAGCAAAGGAAGTGATGATTATAATCAAAAATTATCTCAATCACGATCACAATCTGTTGTAACCTACTTAATTGGAAAAGGAATATCTACTGATAGGCTTGTAGCAAAGGGATATGGAGAAACTGTGCCCGTGGCTACCAATGATACCGAGGTTGGAAGGCAAGAAAATAGAAGAACCGATTTTAAAATCTTAAGTAAATAATATTTCCTAACTTATTATTTATTAATCAAGTTTATACACTTTGTTTGCAATTAATACTTAACTCAAAATTGAATTAAAATCACTTTTGTTTTACCAGTTTCTTGTTATCTTCGTCACTACTAATATAATTATCAAATTTATGAGCACAGAACAACCTAAAGCTAAGAAGAGTATTTTAAAAAGAATTTTAAAATGGTCAGGCCTTACATTTTTAGTATTGCTAATTTTAATTATTGCTGCTCCATTTATTTTTAAAGATAAATTGATTCAAATAGTAAAAGATGAGGCTAATAAAAATTTAAATGCCAAGGTTGATTTTGGAGAGTTTGATTTAACCTTGATAAGTTCATTTCCTGATTTTAGATTTAAAATTCAAAAAATAAGTGTTATTAATATTGAACCTTTTAAAGGTGACACCTTGGCTTACATTAAAGAATTATCTTTTGATTTAAATATTAAAAGTGTAATTAGTGGAGATCAATATCAAATTAATTCTTTGATTATTGATGAACCAAAAATAAATGGTATTGTGATGATTGATGGTAAAGCCAATTGGGATATTTCCAAACCAAGCATTGATACTACTTCGGCAGTTCCGGCAGATACTAGTGCAACAAAATTTGCTTTAAAATTAAAATCACTTCAAATCAAACATGCTAATATTACCTATAATGATATGCAAGGCAATATGACTGCTGCTTTAAAAGATATGAATTATACATTGAGTGGCGATTTTACTCAGGATAATTTTATTTTAAGTAATTTATTAGAAATCGCAGAAACATCTTTAAATATGGGAGGTGTTGGCTATTTAACAAAAGCTAAAACCCGTTTTAAAGCTGATTTAGATATGGATATGCCTAATATGAAATTTACATTTAAAGAAAATGAATTTGATTTAAATGATTTAGGCTTTGCGTTTGATGGATTTGTAGCGATGCCAAAAGAAGATATTGCGATGGACTTAAAATTTGCTGCTAAACAAACTGAGTTTAAATCTATTTTATCGTTAATACCAAGTGTGTACTCAAAAGATTTTGCAAGTGTACAAACTCAAGGAAAATTAAAATTAAATGGACTAGCTAAAGGAACCATGCATAGCGAAAAAGATAGCACTAAAAACACTTTCCCAAGCTTTGAAATTAATTTAGGAATTACAGACGCCATGTTCAAATATCCTTCATTACCAAAATCAGTAAGCAATATTAATATTGATGTGCATGTTGAAAATAAAAAAGATTATTTAGATGCTACTGTGATTGACGTTAATAAATTTCATTTAGAAATGGCAGGCAACCCTATAGACATGTGGGCCCATGTTAAAACTCCCATATCAGACCCAGATTTAACAGCAGAAATAAAAGGAATAATAAACTTAGCATCTGTAAAAGAATTTATCCCTATGGAAAAAGGAGATGAAATGAGTGGTATTGTAAATGCAAACATTGCAGCAGCGGGCCGTATGAGTAGTATTG
>JBILOV010000085.1:0-8497 GCA_044374335.1 Bacteroidia bacterium
TTTTTAAATGAGTTTGTTACATACGGTACTTTTAAAACGGATGTTGGTATCATTAAAACGGACCTTCAATTAAATAATAAATCAAAAAAAATAGAATATTTTGGTTCCATAACTACAACTAATTTTATTTTGTCAAAACTTTTTCCGGATGTTAAATTGTTAGGACCAATTTCTTTATCTGCTAAAATCAAAGGAAAAGGTTTGACCTTAAATGATATTAATGCCTCATTTGATGGAATTGTGCAGTCTGTTTCTTTTAACAATTTTCAATATGATAATATCAAAATAGATGGTCAGTTCAAGGAAAAAGTTTTTTCGGGAAATGTGTTTAGCAGAGATACGAGTGCAAATTTTGATTTTAGTGGTTCAATCGATTTTAATAATAAACTTCCTAAGATGGATTTTATTTCGTCTATCTATAATTTTGATTTAGAAAAAACGCATTTTTCTACGGCTCAATTAAATGGAAAAGTTTCTTCACAAATATTAATCAATTTAAATGGAAATAGTATAGATAATTTAAGTGGACTTATAAATTTTGATAATACTATTTATGAGACAACAGATAAAACATACAAACTAAGTAGTTTTAATTTAGATTTAGAGCAGTCGTCTGCTAATAAAAATATTGAGTTGAATTCAAGTATTGCAAATGTTCAGTTAAAAGGAAATTATAATTTGAGTACACTTTCAGAAGCTTTTAAACAGTATTTAAATGACTATTTTCCAACATTTTTTAAATCTAAAACGCACTATATTTATAATGATAAAGCCGATTTAACAGTAAAAATTAAAAACTTCACTATTGTTAAGGAATTATTTTTAAAAGATTTGATGATCAGTAAAAATTCTTCTATCGAGGGTTCTTTTGATTCTAAAATTAATTATTTGTATTTAAACACTAACAGTGATTTAATTGAATATTCTGGGCTGAAATTTAAAAACAATAAAATTAGCGTTAATTCTTTACCAGAAGGTGTTCAATTTTCATATGGTGCAAAGTCGATAAACGTTACCGATAGCTTTTCATTAAAAAATCCGAATTTTATTTTTACAGCAAAAGATAAAACTACTAATTTTAATTTAAACTGGGATAATTTGACAAGTCCTAATAATGCTGGTATTGTTAGCGGTAATGCTATTTTTGAAAATAATGAGGCAACAATTCTTTTAGATAAAATTAAATATGTGATTGAAGATAGTGTTTGGCAAATAGTTAAGTATAATCCAATTATTATAGATACATCTTTTTCAGTTAAAATTAATCCAATTACTTTTTATAATCAAAATCAGTTAATTACAATTGATGGAACATTATCAAAGAACATGACTGATAAATTTGACATCTTAATTCAAAATTTTAAATTGTCACAGATAAATCCACTTTTAAAAGCAGCTAAATTAACTATTGATGGCTCTCTATCAGGAAATACTAGTCTTTATGGTGTGTTTGGTAAAACGTTAATTACCAGTAAAATCAATTTTAATGACCTTAAATTTAATAAAAAGCTAATTGGTAGTGGAGAAATAAATAGTGAATACAATCCAGAAAAAGAAGCCTTAAGTATCAATGGATTCTCAGCTTTTGCAAAAGATTTTGATGGAAATTTATTGAAGAATTTTGATTTTAAAGGTTATTACTATCCCAAGAGAAAAGAAGATAATTTAGATGTTACATTCAAAACTGAGCCTTTTGATCTTTCTTTATTACAACCATATTTGCAAGATATTTTAACGTTTAAAGTGGGATTTTTAAATGGAAACGGTACAATCACAGGCACACTCGACAATCCTCAAATTAATGCCAAATTAAAATTTTTTAAATGTGTTACTGTCGTTGATTTTTTAAATGTACAGTACAGTGTAAATGGGTATGTAGATATTAAACCTAATCAAATTAATTTCGAAAATCTTGAAATACGAGACAAAATGGGCAATTCTGGAAATGTAACTGGAAATATATTTCATAATAATTTTAAAAATATGCGCATTGATTTTGATGTTAATACTAATAAATTAATGCTTTTAAATACTACTGCTGCAAATAATCCTAGTTACTATGGCACTGCTTATGCATCTGGAAATGCAGGTGTTTATGGCTTTTTAGATGATATTAAAATGGAAATAAATATGAAAACAAACGGAGGAACCTATTTCTATATTCCTCTAGGTGGTCCGTCTGAAATTGGAAATAATGATTTTATAAAATTTGTGACAAAAGATACATTGAAGACAATTGTTAAAAATAAAAAATCAAATTTTTCATTAGATTTTAATTTAGCAGCTACAAAAGATGCTGAGGTGCAATTAATTTTTGATGAAAAATCAGGTGATGTTATTAAAGCGAGAGGTGATGGCAATTTAAATATGAAGATAAATTCAAAAGGGAAATTTGAAATGTATGGTGATTATGTGCTTTCTACTGGAGATTATTTATTTACGTTAGAAAATTTTGTTACCAAAAAATTTGAAATTCAAAAGGGTAGTTCTATAAAATGGAATGGTAGCGTGTATAAAGCAAATATTGATATAGTTGCTAATTACAAACAGCGTGCTTCAATTAAACCTTTATTTCCAAATGATTCTTTAAGTAATTACAATAAACGTTTTCCGGTTGATTGTAAATTGTACATGAAAGATAAATTAACGTCTCCTGATATTACTTTTGGTATTGAATTACCAACTATTGATGAAACAACACGGTCGGCTGTTAAAAGTATTTTAAGTGATGAAAATGAATTGAACAGACAAGTATTTTCCTTATTGTTATTGCGTAGTTTTATTACACCGGTTTCTGTTTCGGGTGGTGGTGGAATAAGTGCAGGCGGTGCTGCCGCTGCTACAGGTTCTGAAATGCTAAGTAATAAAATGAGTAATTGGTTAAGCGGAGTTACCAAGGATATCGATTTTGGTGTAAATTACAGACCAGGAGGAGCACTAAGTAGCGATGAATTGGATTTAGCTTTATCTAAACAATTATTTAATAACAGGTTAGCTATAGATGGTAATTTTGGAGTTGCAAGTAATAATAATTCAAGTACAACTAAAAGTAGTAACTCTAGTAACTTGATTGGTGATGTTTCTATAGAATATAAATTATCAGAATCTGGTAAGTACAGAGTTAAAGCTTTTAATCGTAGTAATGATAATACAGAGATTACAACAACTGGTGGACCTTTTACACAAGGTTTAGGTATATTTTACAGAGAAGAATACGAAAGCTTGAGTGAATTATATAAACGCTATCTCTCTAAATTTAAAAAGAAAAAATAGATCTAAATTTTGTAGTATTTTTTTCTAAACCAAAATGCTAGTTTTACTAATGCAATTAATGCTGGTACTTCTATTAATGGCCCAATAACTCCAGCAAATGCTTGTCCGCTATTAATACCAAAAACTCCAATCGCAACAGCAATTGCCAGTTCAAAATTATTGCCAGTTGCAGTAAATGAAAGTGCAGTATTGGTTGAATAATCGGCTCCTAATTTTTTTGCAATAAAAAATGTAACAACAAACATGACTGCAAAATATATAACTAGTGGAATTGCAATTCTTATAACGTCTTTTGGTATTTGAACAATTAATTCGCCCTTTAAGCTAAACATAACAATAATGGTAAACAACAAAGCAATTAAAGTTATTGGAGATATAAATGGAATAAATTTTTGTTGATACCAATCTTCTCCTTTTATTTTAATTAGTGAATATCTGCTTACGATTCCTGCAATAAAAGGTATTCCTAAATAGATAAATACACTTTTGGCAATTTGTGACATGGTAATTGAAATGTCAAAACTTTTCAATCCAAAAAATTCTGGCATTTTAGTTAAATAAAAATAAGAGTAGGCTGAAAATAAAAGTACTTGAAGTAAACTATTTAATCCTACTAGACCTGCAATATATTCCCTGTTGCCTTCTGCTAATTCATTCCAAACTATAACCATGGCTATGCAAGGCGCAATTCCAATTAAAATTAATCCTGTCATGTATTCAGGATAATCTTTTAGGAAAATATAAGATAATATAAACATAAAAAAAGGAGCAATAATCCATGTAATAAATAGTGACATCATTACTAATTTTATGTTTTTAAATACTTGAGGTATTTTTTCAAAACGAACCTTTGCCAAAGGTGGATACATCATTAAAATTAATCCTATTGCTAATGGAATATTAGTTGTACCACTCGACATTGAATTAATATAGATTGAAGTTGATGGTATAAAGTATCCTAACGCTACGCCAACTGCCATAGCTGAAAAAATCCAAACCGTTAGGTAACTATCTAAAAAACTTAATTTTTTTCTGTTTGCTGCTGGTGTACAATTTAAATTCGACATATTTTATTTTATTTTTGAAAAAATGTAAAAGGTTTCTAAAGCTATTTGTTTGCAACGTTCATCGTATTTAGCATCTTGTAAGTTTGTATTGTCAAATGCTTTTGGATCATCGTAAGTAGTTCCAATTCTTAATTCTACTCTCGGAATAAATGGACAGTTTTCCTCTGCATCACTACAAGTCATGATTGCTGCAAATTCGCTGTTAGGATTTTCATCATCGTTATATACTTTCGAAAAACACGTAATAGGCGTTTCATTTTTATCATAATAAATATGATAGATTGGATTTATGTTACCATTCTTTTTTTCAATATCAAAACCAATTCTGTTGATGGCATTAATCGCATTTGTGTTAAAAGCAGTTGCTTCTGTTCCGCCTGAAAAAGTTCTAACATTATCTATATTATAATAATTTGCAGCAACTTTAGCCCATATTTGACCAAAATGACTGCGCCTTGAATTATGTGTACAGATGTAAACTAAATTAATTGGCTTGTTAATTGATTTCTTTTCAGAAATGTATTGGGTTATTTGCTCTAAAATCAATTTGCGTTCAACTGATATAGTATTAAATTCTTTACTTAAACTATCGCAGTATGTTTTTATAGATTTTATCATATTTTTATTTACTAATAAGTGTCAGCAATAGAACTCACTTTTTTTGAGTGCTTGCAAGAAAGTGTCAGATGCTAGGCATTTTTATAGCTTTTAAAATAGGAGTTTGCATTTCGCAAATGACTTTTTTAAAGGCAAAAATAACGACCCAGATGGCGTTTTCTTACAAGCACTAATTAACAGCATTTGCCGCCAGGAGTGCAACAGCTTTGATTTGTATTTTGCAAATCAGATAAACTTACTTTTAATTTTTCAGGAGGAATCCCACATTTATCTTGAGCCAAACAATTAGTTTGTGTTGTTGTTAAAACGAAATCTTTTCCATTAAATTCAACCCCATATTTTCCAATAGTTTCACTTTGATATTCCACTTCTATTTCTGCATCTTCTATGCCTAATATTTTTTCAGATAAAGCAATAATTTCATTTAATTTTTGTGGAGCTAACCTATGGTCAAAATCATTTGCTTCCCATAATTGAAAATTAACTACTTTTTCATTCCGAACTGTTCCTCCGCAGTCAATAAAGTTTTTGGTTACTTGTCCCACTTCGGTGACGTGAAAATGTTTTGGAACAACAGTTCCATTTTGCAATACAAATTTTATGTCTGTGATTGTACTTAATTGTTTTTTGAAGTCTGATAGTTTCATGATAGGTTGTTTATTTGTTATCGTTACTTTGCGATGTATTTAATTGTTTTTAGCAGCATTTAGTTTTTGAAGAATAAGATACAAATAAAGCATTCAAATATTCTTTTGCAATAACCCATTCTTTCTCATCAATGCAATAACATATTTTTGCTCCATCAATATCGCCTTTAATCAAACCGGCTTCTTTTAACTCTTTTAAATGTTGAGATACGGTACTTTGAGATAGCGGTAATTCATCTACGATATCGCCGCACACGCAAGCTTGTTTTTTAATAAGTAGTTGCAATATAGCTACTCGAGCCGGATGAGCCAATGCTTTGGCGTATTTAGATATTTTATTATCCTTTACTGTAAACTCTTCTGATTTAGTTGTTCCCATATTAATCGTAAAATTGCGATTAATATGTTATATATCAAAAAATTATTTCACATCAATAATAAATTGTTTTACGTCGGATGTGTCTCTGTATTTTATTAGTGCAAAATTAAGCGTTGCTTTTCCCTTTTCTAAGGTTTTAAAATTAAAATCAACACCTTTTTCATTACCTCTAAAAACAGAGCCGTAGTAATCCAAAACCTTATTATTAAATGAATTATTAATTTGCCACATGTAACCAGTTGTATGATTTTCGGGCAAACTAATTCTAAATTTTTCTCCTTTTTTAAAACTATTTTCTAACGGTGCAGTTTTGTCGGCTTGCTGATAAGAACAACTCAATAATGTTAAAAAAAATAATGTATTTAAATAAATGAATTTCATGATTTTATTTTGAAATATAGATTCTGAATTTATTAGCCTTAGCTATTTCAGAAATTGTAAATATAATGTACTATCTTGTTATTAGTTTAGTTTTACAAATTTTAACAGATATTTATTCTGTAAATTTATATTGGCATAGGATTTGAAAATAAAGATGTAATTAATTTATTTATAAAAAATGAAAACATTTAAACATATTACGATTATAGCATCAGCTGTTACGATTTCGTTGGCTTTATGTTCAGCCGGTTATTATGTTTCTACAAAAGAAAAATTGGAGCAAATTATCCCAGAAAATAGTCCTTCTAAAGAATTACCTATAAATGCAAATGAAGCATTTAAGGAAGGGGAAGTTTTATCCTATAGATTACATTACGGTGTTATGGATGCCGGTGTTATTTTAATGGAAGTAAAGCCTGAAGTGATTGAAGTAGCAGGAAGAAAGGTGTATCATATTGTTGGAAATGGTTATACAAAAGGAACATTTGATTGGTTTTTTAAAGTGCGCGATAGATATGAAACATTTATTGATAAAGATGCCATGTTGCCCTGGATGTTTGTTCGTAGATGTGATGAAGGTGGATATATCATCAATCAAGATTATACATTTAACCATTACACCAATAAAGTTGATATTGGTGCTGGGGAAAAAATAGATATTCCTTCAGGAACACAAGATATGATTTCTGCATTTTATTCCGCACGTAATTTAGATTTAACTAATGCTAAAATTGGTGATGTATTCACAATCAATAGTATTGTCGATAAAGAAATTTGGCCTCTAAAAATCAGATATGTTGGAAAAGAAGCTATTACTTGTGATATTGGAAAGTTTAATTGTGTAAAATTCCGTCCGATAGTTCAAAAAGGTCGTATTTTTAAACATGAAGACGATTTAAATGTATGGTTAACCGATGATAAAAACCATGTACCTCTTCGTGCTCAAGCTAAGTTATTGGTGGGTTCTATTAAGTTAGATATTGTAAGTGTAAAAAATTTAGCAAATCCAACTTCTCAAATAAAGTAAGATATTACACTTTTTATTGATTTATTAAAGTAATTAAAAGGATATTGTGTTAATTAATATCCTTTTTCTATTTTTACCCTATGGAATTAAAAAAAGAAATTATTGATAGATTACATCAGCTTGAAGAAAAATATAGCCAAATGGGCCAAAGTCTTGAAAGTTATTTAGATGGTCTTTTATTATCAAACTATTTAACTTATTGGGATTATATTCAGGTTGAAACATTGTTAACCTTACAAAATCCTAAAACCGATTTTCCTGACGAAAAAATATTTATCATGTATCATCAAATTACAGAGTTGTATTTTAAACTCTCTTTGCATGAGATGGAACAGATTGGAAATAATGGTCCAAATATTTTACCAAATGGTCAAAATTTAGGATGGAAAGATAATTTAGATGTTGATTTTTTTGCAGAACGAATCACTCGCATCAATCGTTATTTTGAATCTCTTACTAAATCATTTGAAATTATGGTGGATGGGATGGAGAAGGAGCAATTTTTACGTTACCGTATGGCATTATTGCCGGCTAGTGGTTTTCAGAGCGCACAGTATCGGAAAATTGAAATTTGTGCTACTGATTTTTTTAATTTAGTTGATAAAGAAGTTAGGCCAAGTTTAGTTGGAAAAAATCCAAGTATTGAAGATATGTTTCAAAATATTTATTGGAACAAAGGCGCAACAGAATTAGCTACCGGTAAAAAAACATTGACGCTCAATCAGTTCGAGAAAAAGTATGGTGCTGAGTTTATAGCATTAGCTAAGGAATACCATACTAAAAATATGTGGTCAAAGTTTAAATCATTGTCTGTTGAGGATCAAAAAAATCCAAAATTGATTAATGCTTTAAAAGAATTAGATGTAAACGTAAATATTAATTGGCCTTTAATGCACTATAAAAGCGCCGTAAAATATTTGCAACAAAATACAGAAGATATTGCTGCAACTGGAGGAACAAATTGGCAAAAGTATTTACCTCCACGTTTTCAAAAACGTATATTTTACCCAGAAATATGGACAGAACAAGAACATGAAGACTGGGGAAAAGGTTGGGTAGAAACCAATGTATTTAGATCTAGAAAATAATTGGGCAATAAATCAAT
>JBILOV010000086.1:0-8478 GCA_044374335.1 Bacteroidia bacterium
GGAGTAGCTGATAAAACTTCGGGTAATGGCTATCAAAATGAAGCAAAAAAAAATGCATTATTTGATTTATCTTCTGAAATAAAAGTAGATATTTCATCTAATTCAATTTTGTATACCGCACAAAACAATAATCAGTTTAACGAAAATTTTAATTCATTAATAAAATTAAGTAATACCGATAATATTGAAGGTTATAAATTAGTAGATACGTATGAAAATGATAAGCAATATTGGCTTTATTACGAATTAGATAAGCAAGAATATGAAAATCAAAAGGCTAAAAAAAAGCAACACATTATAGCAAAAGCAGTTAATTTGATTAATGTTTCGTTCACAGATGAAAAAGATGGTAATTTTACTGGTAGTTTAAAAAAGCGGATTCAAGCTTTTGGAATATTGAGTCCTTATTTAAATGAGGAATTAGCTTTTGAAACATCCAATAATGTAAAAAACATTTTCGAATTATCTAATACTATTCAAAAGCAATTGCATAGCATAACACTTTTAAATAGTAAGATTAATCAGGTAATTAAACCATATCAACCAAGCTATAAACCAATTTCCTATAAGTTAGTTTTAAAAAATAAAAATAATCTTTTAGATTTTCCTTTTATTGTAAAGTCTGACAACGAAAATGTTAGAATAAATGAAACTACTGTTAGTAATGCTTATGGAGAAATTGAAATAAATATTAAGCATGTTAAACCATTAAATCAGGAGATTTATTTTACGCTAAATCCTGATATCGAAAAATTAATGAATGGAGACAGTGTCAGTAAATCGTCTATTGTTTTACTTAAACAATTTATTGAGACAGCTCAGTTAAAAGCTTTTGCAAAAGTTTCAGCTATTTCTGTTTTCATAAATTGTATTGAAAAGAATGGACTGCAAATTAACGATCAAAAAATTATTGAGCCATTAATTATGAGCAAATTTATTGGCGAGGAAGTAAAAATAGTGGAAGCTAAAGAACTTTCAGATTTTATTATTGATATAGAGGCTGTTACTTCAAAAGATATTAGTTCGGATATTTTAAGTAGCAATTATAATATTCAATTAGCACAATTAAAAATTAAATTAAGTTTAAGAAATGCAATTACTAAAGAGTTAATATATAATTCGGAAATTTCGGATATTTATGGTTATGGTAACTCTTTAGAAACAGCCGCTTTAAATGCTTTTCAAAGTGATAAATTAAAAGTAAAGTTATATGAAAGTTTATTTTTTTTAAAACGTAAACTCATTGTTTATTAAAATAGTTTTTGAGATTTTTTTAAATTATTTATAAATGAAATTGAAATTTTAATTAATATATTGAATTATAAATTAAAAAATAATATAGTAAGGTAAAAATTAATGGAAGAAAATAATAATAACGAACATAGTGAATTAGGAACTGTAAAACATGTATCGGGCATGTTTAAAACTTGGTTTATTGATTATGCCTCTTATGTAATTTTAGAGCGTGCTGTGCCAGCCATGGAAGATGGTTTAAAGCCAGTACAACGGCGTATTTTACATAGTATGTGGGAATTAGAAGATGGTCGCTATAACAAAGTGGCTAATTTAATTGGTAATACAATGAAGTATCACCCACATGGAGATGCCAGTATTGGCGATGCTTTAGTGGCAATTGGTCAGAAAGATTTACTGATTGACATGCAGGGAAATTGGGGAAATATATTAACAGGAGATAGCGCAGCTGCTCCACGATATATTGAAGCTCGTTTATCAAAATTTGGACAAGAAGTCATTTTTAATCCTAAAACTACCAACTGGGGAGTAAGTTATGATGGTCGTAATAAAGAGCCAATTACCTTACCAGTTAAATTTCCTTTAGTTTTAGCACATGGTGTAGAAGGTATTGCGGTTGGTTTGGCTACTAAAATATTGCCACATAATTTTTGTGAATTAATTGATGCATCTATTCAGATTTTACGAGGAAGAAAAGCAGTTATATTTCCGGATTTTGTAACTGGTGGTATTGCCGATTTCAGCGATTACAAAGATGGTTTAAGAGGTGGTAAGGTTAAAATTAGAGCACGAGTTAAAGAGTTAAATGCTAAAACATTAATCATTACTGAAATTCCTTTTGGAACAACAACCGGCTCTTTAATTGATTCCATTTTAGCGGCTAATGACAAAGGAAAAATTAAGGTTAAAAAAGTAGAAGATAATACTTCTGAAAATGTGGAGATTTTAATTCACTTACAACCCGGCATTTCTACTGACAAAACAATAGATGCGTTATATGCATTTACAAATTGTGAATTGAGCATATCTCCAAATGCATGTATCATTGAAAATCAAAAACCTCATTTTTTAGGTGTTAGTGAAATATTAAAAATTTCAACTCAGCAAACACTAGCGTTATTAAAAAGAGAGCTAGAGATTGAGCAAAGTGAATTAGAAGAGAAATGGCATTTTTCATCCTTAGAAAAAATATTCATTAAAGAAGAAATGTATATTGAATTTAAACAATATGCAAATAAAGAAACCTTATTCGAATATTTATATGAGTGCTTTAAACCTCATAAAAAGAAATTAATTAGAGAAATAACAGATGAAGATTTAAATCGTTTGACTCAAATTCCAATGATTCGTATTACCCGTTTTGATAGCATCAAAGCTGAAGAACATATGAAGGAATTGGATAATAAAATTGCCATTGTAAAAAATCATTTATTAAACTTAATCGATTATGCGGTTGAGTATTTTAAAAATTTAAAGAAGAAATACGGTGCAGGTAAGGAACGTAAAACTGAAACCAAGGAACTTGAAACCATAGTTGCTACTGAAGTAATAATGGCTAACGAAAAACTTTATGTAAATCGTACTGAAGGTTTTGCTGGAAAAAGTTTAAAGAAAGATGAATTCGTTTGCGATTGCTCTGATTTAGATGACTTTATTGCATTTACAAAAGATGGTAAAATGAAAGTTTTTAAAGTTTCTGACAAAGTATTTATAGGTAAAGATATCATCTACATTGCCATCTTTAAAAAGAATGACGAGCGTACTACCTATAATATGATTTATAGTGACGGACCAAAAGGTATTACGTTTATTAAACGGTTTAATGTAACTGGTATTACCCGAGAAAAAGAATATGATTTAACTAAGGGAACGCCAAATTCTTTTGTCCATTGGTTCACAATCAATCCAAATGGCGAAGCCGAAAAAGTGCAGGTTATTTTGAAACCTGTAAGTGGTTTGCGTAAAATGGAATTAGATGTAGACTTTGCTGAAATTCCTGTAAAAGGTAGAACCTCAACTGGAAATATTGTAACAAAGTATGCTATTAAAAAAGTGTTATTAAAAACAAAAGGCGCTTCTACTTTAGCTGCTGAAGATTATTGGTTTAACGATTCAGTGCATCGCTTAAATAAAGAAAGTAAAGGAACCTATTTAGGAAAGTTTGCTGGTGATGATAAAATATTAACAGTAACTAGCAATGGGTTTTATAAATTATATACTTACGATGTTTTAAATCATTTTGATGATGATATTATTTTAATTGAGAAATATTACCCTAATCAGGTGCTTTCATGTATTTATTTTGATGGTGAAAGTAAGGCTTATATAACAAAGCGTTTTATTCCTGAGAATACTTCTAATAAAACATTGATTATTACTGAAAATGAAAATTCACGAATTGAATTAATAACATCTCAAATATTGCCAATTGTAGATATTAAATTCAATAAAGAAAAAGATAAAATTATACCTGACGAAGCTATTAATTTAGTTGAATTTGCTCCTTTAGTAAATATGAAAGCTAAAGGAAAAAAGCTAACTTCTTATAAAGTAAAGGAAATTAATTTAAGAATTTCGGAAGAAATTATTTTAGATAATGAAGACACAGATGATGAACAAACTGGGGAAAACGGAATGTCACCAATGGAATTACATCGCCGTGCTATGGCAAAATTAGATAGTAATAATTTTAAAGGAAAAGACGGGCAAATTAATTTCGATTTTTAATATAGATTAATGTCACGTCGAGCGAAGTCGAGATGCTTCTAAATAGTTCTCGACTGCGCTCGAACTGAAAAATGAATAATGTTTTTATACAACCTAGGCATACAAGCGTTTCAATTAGGATTAAGATTGGCATCACCTTTTAATCCTAAAGCTAAATTGTGGCTAGAGGGAAGAAGAAATTGGGAAGAGAATTTAAAATTAAAAGTTGCCAGTTTAAATTTAGAAAATGCAGTTTGGTTTCATTGCGCTTCATTAGGTGAATTTGAGCAAGGCAGACCCGTAATTGAAAATTTAAAGAAAGAAAATCCTCATCAAAAAATAGTACTCACTTTTTTTTCGCCTTCTGGTTTTGAGATTCAAAAAAAATATCCTTATGCTGATTTAGTGACTTATTTACCTTCCGATACGCCATATAACTCTAAATTATTTTTATCTATATTAAAACCTAAACTAGCCGTTTTTGTGAAGTACGAGTTTTGGTTAAACTATTTATTTGAATTAGATAAAAAACAAATACCAACATTTTTAATTTCAACGGTTATTAAAAAACATCAATCATTTTTTAAATGGTATGGTGGTAATTTTCGTAAAGCATTAAAAACGTATAAAACTATTTATACGCAAGATGCTTATTCTATTGAGCTTTTAAAAACACTAAAAATTAATAGTGGCGTTTTATCGGGTGATACGAGGTTTGATAGGGTTTTAAAAATTTGCTCTGCACCCAAACAAATAAATGAAATTAGTAATTTCGCAAAGGATTCATTTGTAATTGTAGCAGGGAGTTCGTGGCAAAAAGATGAAGATTGTTTAATTGAAGCCTATATTAAGTTAAAGGAAAATCATTCGAACTTAAAATTGATTATTGCACCTCACGAAATTGATAAAAAAAATATAGACAGATTAAAAAACTTATTACACAAAAATAATTTACCTTTTCATGTATTTTCTGATAACCCACCAGCTTACACAGATTCTATTTTGCTAGTAAATGCTATTGGTTTTTTATCATCTATTTATCAGTATGGCACTGTAGCTTTTATTGGCGGTGGATTTACAAATGGTATTCATAATATTTTAGAACCAACGGTTTACGGTTTACCGGTTTTATTTGGACCAAATTATAAAAAGTTTAACGAGGCATTTGAAGTGATTGATTTAAATGTGGGATTTGTAGTTACTGATTCATTTTCATTAACTAAACAACTCGAAGTGTTTATGAATGACTCTGAAGTGTTATCTTTATCTTCGCGTTTAGCAAAAAATTACGTTCTTAAAAATTCGGGAGCTACTCAAAAAATAGTTCAGGAATTAAGAAAATACTTGATGTAGTTTTAGGAGGCATAAAAAAAATAGATAAAAAACGAAATTCTAAAACCTTAGCGTACTACAAAAATAATATTAACAACCTACCTGATTCTGTTAAAAATTAAATCTCATTGCCGCGCACGGATATTGTATCTTTAACCCTCTATGGCAA
This sequence comes from Bacteroidia bacterium, assembly GCA_044374335.1. Taxonomy (GTDB): domain Bacteria; phylum Bacteroidota; class Bacteroidia; order B-17B0; family Aurantibacillaceae; genus UBA4416. The sequence goes on from JBILOV010000086.1 coordinate 5,462, forward strand.
AAACATCGGAAATAAAAGAGACTCCATTAATGAAACAATATAACGACATCAAGGCGAAATATCCTGATGCCATTTTATTATTTCGCGTTGGAGATTTTTACGAAACATTTGGAGAAGATGCCATTAAAGCTTCTAAGATTTTGGGAATTACACTAACCAAAAGAGCCAATGGTTCAGCTTCATATATTGAGTTAGCAGGATTTCCTCACCATAGTGTAGATACGTATTTACCTAAATTAGTAAGAGCCGGTTACCGTGTTGCTATTTGCGACCAATTAGAAGATCCTAAACTTACTAAAACCATTGTAAAACGAGGTGTTACCGAATTAGTAACCCCAGGAGTTACATTTAATGATAAAGTTTTAGAACATAAAACGAATAACTTTTTAGCAAGTATTCATCTTGATAAAGAAAAAGCGGGCATATCATTTTTGGATGTTTCAACAGGGGAATTTTTAGTAGCTGAAGGATCATTATCCTATATTGAAAAATTGATTCAAAGTTTTAAACCCAACGAAATTTTATTTGAAAAAAATAAACGACAATCTTTAATTAATTTAATTGGGGATCGTTTTTATATTTTTGGCTTGGATGATTGGGCTTTTACTCAGGATTTTGGCTACGAGGCGCTTACGAAGCAATTTGGAACCACCAGTTTAAAAGGATTCGGTATTGAACATTTAAACTTAGCTATTAAAAGTTGTGGGGCTGTTTTACATTATCTGGGCGAAACTAAACACGATAAATTACAACACATTACTGCGGTAAGTAGAGTAGAGGAAGACCAATATGTATGGCTAGATAGATTTACTGTAAGAAATTTAGAATTGTTTGGAACAAGTCATGATAACGGAAAATGTTTAATTGATATTATTGATGCAACCGTTACTCCAATGGGGTCGCGTTTATTAAAACGTTGGTTGGCGTTGCCTTTAAAACAATTAGAATTAATTAATGATCGCTTAGAAGTGGTCAGTTTTTTTAGCGAACACTCATCCACACAAACACAATTAAGACAGCAGTTTGAAGAAATTGGAGATTTGGAGCGTTTAATATCAAAGGTTGCAGCAGGAAAAATTAACCCTCGCGAATTAGTGCAATTAAAACGCGCGTTAAATTTAATAGAATCTATAAAAGAAGAAACTTCTAAATGTGATAATCATTCATTACAAAAAATAGCAGACCAGCTAAATCCTTGTTTAGTAATGCGCGACCGTTTGCAAAACGAGTTAAATGAAGAAGCTCCCGTTTTGTTGCATAAAGGAAACGTTATTAGTAAAGGCGTTAATGCCGAGTTAGATGAATTAAGAGACATTGCTTTTAGCGGGAAAGATTACTTATTACAAATTCAATTACGCGAAATAGAACGTACAGGAATTTCCTCTTTAAAAGTTTCGTATAACAATGTATTTGGTTATTATTTAGAAGTAACTAATGTTCATAAAGATAAAGTACCGCAAGATTGGATTAGAAAACAAACGCTTACAACCGCAGAGCGTTATATTACACCCGAATTAAAAATTTACGAAGAAAAAATATTAGGTGCCGAAGATAAAATAGCCGTATTAGAGCAAAGCTTATACGAAGCCTTGGTGAGAGATTTAATCGACTATATAATTCCTATTCAATTAAACGCTTCCTTAATTTCGAGATTAGATTGTTTATTATCGTTTTCAAAATTGGCAAAAGACAATCACTATATTCGTCCTATATTAACTAATGAATTTGCCATAAATATTGTTGATGGGCGTCATCCTGTTATTGAAAAGCAATTGCCATTGGGAACAGATTATGTGAGTAACTCGGTTTACCTAGATAATGATACGCAACAAGTGATGATGATTACAGGACCCAATATGAGTGGTAAATCTGCTTTACTACGACAGGCAGCATTAATAACGTTGATGGCTCAAATTGGCTGTTACGTACCTGCTAAAAGTGCTGAAATTGGTATCGTAGATAAAATATTTACAAGAGTAGGAGCAAGTGATAATATTTCATCAGGAGAATCAACCTTTATGGTTGAAATGAATGAAACTGCCAGTATTTTAAATAACCTAAGCGACAGAAGTTTAATTTTATTAGATGAAATTGGGCGAGGAACTTCTACCTATGATGGTATATCTATAGCCTGGGCAATAGCTGAATATATTCATTCTCAACCAAAAAACAGAGCAAAAACTTTATTTGCCACACACTACCATGAGTTAAATGAAATGACCACTTATTTTCCGCGGATTAAAAACTTTAATGTGTCGGTGAAGGAGTTGAATAACAAAATTATTTTTTTACGTAAACTTCAGGAAGGTGGCAGCGAACATAGTTTTGGTATTCACGTAGCTCGTATGGCAGGTATGCCCAAGCAAGTGGTTGATAGAGCCAATGATATTTTGAAAAAATTAGAGAAAGATCATGAATTGGAACTTTCTGAATTAGAATTAACTCAAAATGGTGGATCAAATGAAAAAACAGATAAATTGCCAAATCCAAAGGCGTCAAGCACTAAAAGTGACTACCAATTAAGTTTTTTTCAGTTAAACGATCCTGTTTTGGAACAAGTAAAAGATGAGTTGATAAAAGTAGATATCAATACGTTAACTCCCGTGGAGGCGCTAATGAAACTTAATGACATCAAGAGAATGTTAGGAGGTTAAAATATTTTCAAAAAAAATTTTGTTAAAGCAAAAAAACAATTATCTTTGCATCCCGATTGTTAAAATCGGTTGTTCTTTTTAAACGAAATTACAAGCGAAAGTAGCTCAGTTGGTAGAGCGTAACCTTGCCAAGGTTAAGGTCGCGGGTTCGAGACCCGTCTTTCGCTCTAAAACTAGCTTTAACGCTTGTTTTTAAACAAAATACCAAATAAATGCCCCGGTGGTGGAATTGGTAGACACGCAGGACTTAAAATCCTGTGTCTTCACGGACGTACGGGTTCAAGTCCCGTCTGGGGTACCAACAAAATCAAGCCTTTCAGAGATGAAAGGCTTTTTTGTTTGCTTTATTTTTTGAATAGGTCA
>JBILOV010000229.1:0-3809 GCA_044374335.1 Bacteroidia bacterium
CAATTAAATAATTAGTAAAACTAACAGAAAAAGCTAAGCCATGTAATGAATTTATAGGATTCGATTGACTCCCTATGTATATTGAAGCAGTTCCCCACTCACCCTTTTTTACACTATCCTGATCAGGTATAATAGTTAATTGAGGATTTTGAACCAAATTAATTGGTTGATAAGAAGGGTAATAGTTATTATTAATTGCTATTGTATCATCATAATTAATAATACCATCTCCGTTACAATCACTATGGTTTAAATTTTTACCATTACTAAGAGTTAATGGCCAATTATAGCAATAATATGGTTGCCAATTATTACTTATTATCGATCTAGGAAAACCACTTTGGTTGAAATGCAAACCTAATTCTAGTATATCTAAATTATCAACATATCCATCTTTATCAACATCACCAGGCCAAACATTTTGGCAAGTATTGTCAATAGTTAAGTTTACAGTTTCTGTAGATATACCGCAGTCGTTAGCTCCAGATAGGGTATAAGTTATGTTTGTTGTAGGTGTATATACAGTTACATATGATGCATGAGAACCAGTGTTCCATGTGTATGAGGTTGCCCCAGAAGCAGTTAAAGTTGCGCCTGAAGAACCGCTGCAAACAGTTGTTCCAGAAAAAACAATATTAGGAATTGAATTATAAATAGAAATATCTGCACCGTTATCAGTGCTTATATAAAAAGGATTAGAACTTACTATTCTTACTTTATAATTATTACCAGAAGTTGCTGAACTAGGTATAACTCCAGAAATTGTTCCGGAATTGATGGAAGAAATATTTCCAATATTTACAGGACTAATAAATGAACCTTGATCGTCTGATAATTGGGCGATAAATATATTTCCTGTATTAAATGTAGCTCCTGCAACATATGGTATATTAACTGTAGTACCCACGCAATTATTTATTTTGACGTCTAAAACAGATAATGGTAATTGTTTATTTATGTGATAAGTAATTGTATCGGAATTATTTTTGATGAAAATATTTAAAGAATCAATATTACAAGATGAATTATTCAAAATTGTATCCATGACATACTTATCAGAATTTAAAGATAGGTCTTTGATAAAAAGATTTTGAGGTACTACAACATCTGAACATTTTGATACCGTTACAGAATTCCCATTTCCTTGAAGAGGACATGTAACAAGATAAGCAAAATTTAAATTAACTACATATAAACCCAAATATGTTCGGTCTCCATAACCAATCCCATGCCAAGTAGCACCATAGTCATTTGTTTTTTGTAATTCAGTATAATTAGATCCTGCATATCTGTATACTAAAAAAACCGTAGAGTCATTAACAGTAATAATCCTACTAGCAAACGCAGATGAAGATAAAGAGCCCGATATATTATAGACTAATGTTCCATTTCTATACACATTAAATCCACCAGTATAACTTCCTCCTGTTCCATTAGAATAATTAGAAAAGGAATAGACGTTTGTTGTTGTTTGAACACAGATTGGGGAACTAAAGCCGATGCAACTTATTTGTGAAAATAAATTCACATAAAAAAAACATAATAGGATTATGGTTAGTTTTTTCATTTCTATACGATTTTATAATTTTTTTGAATAATACCAAATTTATTTACCAAAAAAGGCTTGAAACAAGCTAAGCAAAAGCAATATGCTGGCAAGCTTTATAAACTAAATTAAACACATCTTCAAAACCTTGTTCACCTCCAAAATAAGGATCTGGTACTTCTAAGTTCGTCCCTGGGTTTGAAGCGTTTAACAATAAATCAACTTTAGCTTTGTGTTCTTCGTTTTTAGCTAAAGCTAAAACATTAGCCATATTGCTTTTATCCATCACATAAATTTTATCAAACTTTTCAAAATCAGAAACTTTAAATTGTCTTGCTCTTAAAGAAGTTAAATCAACATGATGTTGAGCGGCATTGCTAATTGTACGTTTATCTGGAGTTTCATCAATATGATAATCGGATGTTCCTGCTGAATCCACTCTCATGTTAATGTTGTTTTCACGTATCAATTTTAGCATAATACCTTCTGCTAATGGCGAACGACATATATTACCTAAACAAACCATTAAAATTTTTTGCATGATGTTTTTGTTAAATTTAACCACATAGAAATATAGGTTATAATTGTTTTAAAGTAATACAATAATTTTATTTTAATAACATAGTTGAAGCTTAGCTTCAACTATGTTATTAATTTTTTTATTTAATAAACAAATCCCTTTGTATTTTAAAACGGATTAAATGTCACTCTCCGAAGGAACAAAAGCACTTTGCTCTGCATAAAAGGCAGTTTTAGTTAATAGCGCTATAATATTTTCTTTTGTTAAAGATGCCATTTCGGTAGTGTGTTTTAAAAAAACAGAGTCTTCCATTATGGCATAAGCTAAAGAGCTTAATCCATAATTTTTTTGAAGCAGATGCAACATAAAACCCTCTTTATTTTCATCTGGTAAGGTACATAATGGCGAAACCACTTGAAACAAAAATTGTTTCTCTTGTTCCCAAACATCCAGCATGATATCAAATTTGCCTTTTTTTAAATTCCATTGCCCTGGTAAATCTCCTTTTGTTTCATCGGCATTTAATCCTAAATCAATAATGGCATCATCAACCAATTTGTAATATGTATTTATCATCAGTTATTATTGTGCTAACTCGTTAAGTTTTTCTGCAAAAAAAACAGTACGTTGGTTTGTATAAAATTTATTTTTGAATTGTCCTACCCATTGAATTCCCTTAATGGCATTCGTTAAAAACACTTCATCCCCATCTGTTAATGTATGCACTGTAAGAGATTGCTCAAATGCTAAAATTTTATTTTGTGCTGCAATGGCTAATACTTGTTTTCTCATAACACCGTCAATACATCCATCGGTTATAGGTGATGTATAAAGTGTACCATTTTTAATTACAAAAACATTAGAGTTTATAGATTCAATAATATGCCCATTTTCATTTACTAATAAGCAATCATCTAATCTTAAGGATGTTTTAGTAATACCAGCCATTACATACATTAAAGCACTGCCTGTTTTTAAATTGGATATTTTATTAATTTGTTTTTTTATTTCAGCATAAATATCAACCCATAAACCTTTTTGATTTAATGCATACCCTGATGCTTCAAGAGCTTCACTTTCTATTAAAAAAGAAATGTCGTTGGTTTCCGGAGTATAATATCCACCTTCGTTTCTAAAAACAGTTAATCTTACTCGGCCTTCATTTTTAATATTATTTTTTTCAATTAAATGAAGTATAAGTTGTTCAACATTTGCAAGAGTAAATTCAGTTGGAACATTCATTCTTAAAGAAGTCATACTTAACTTTAATCGTTTTACATGATCTGCTAAAAACATAATTTTACCATTAGTAAAACGGATACTTTCAAATAAAGAATCTCCATATCTAAACGCTCTATTAGTAAAACTAATAGCCGGTTCGTATAAACTAATTAGGTGTCCGTTGTATATGCAATATGAGTCTGACATTGATATTTAAAAGTATAAAAATAATATATTTATAATACTTTCTGTTGAAAATTGTTGAAAACAATAATTATAGAGATTTTAGTAGTTGGATTGTGTAGTAATTTTATTTTTTATAATTATTAACCATTTTCAATAAACTATTTGCCCATTTTTCTGGCGAAATAGTTTTTGAAAGTTTATTTGAGTGTGAACTCATTTCTATTAATTGAGAATTGGAAGTGTTAATTATGTTTTTTAAGGCATATTTAATACTCGAAATGCTTTCTGCTTCAAATTCAAATCCATTTTCTCCTACCTTTAAAAATTTTTCTTTGG
>JBILOV010000192.1:0-4645 GCA_044374335.1 Bacteroidia bacterium
ATTCATGAACTACCACTCCCCAAGGCTCATATTGACTAGGTAATACAAACACTCCCGTTTGTAATGTGATAGGTGATAAATCTTTAGGTTGTACAAAGCCAAAATGTTTAATTTTTGGATGTTCAATTGGCTCAATGTTTCCAATGCCAAGGCACCATAATTCCCATTCATTTGGTTGTTCCGTTTGCAGTTCAATAAAGGCCTGCCATAATTCTTTTATCCCTTTAAATTCGTAATATCTGCCCACATATAAAAAACGTTTGGGGAAGTGTGCTTTCTTTTCAGCTTTCTGAGATTGGTAAATTGCTTCGAAACGCGTTAAATCGCAACTGTAAAAACCAGTTTCAATTTTGTTCTCTTTAAAACCTAAATTTAAAACATATTGTTTTTGAACTTTTCCAGGCACCCACGCATGAGAAAATGTTTTTAGTAATGTAAACTTACTGATAATCATTGCAAGACGCTGTTTTAAGTCGCCACGCCAATGAGTATCACACGACATAATCGTTGGAATTTTTCTGAAATAAGTTTTCGTAATCTTTAAATAATCTTTATCAATCCAGCCGCTACAAATTATCACATCCGGATTTATAGAAGTTACTAATTCATTAAGCTGAGTGTAACTATAATCTGCTTTGGAATATATTTTTAATGTTTTATTTTCTTGAAATTGAAAAGGCGCTTCTTTATTAACTGACCATCTTACAATATGAACTTCTCCGTTTAAAGATAATTGGTTACAACAGGCCAAAAAATAGTCTGCTATTTCGGTATATAAAAAAAGGAAAGTCATTGGTTTACTAAAGTACTAAATAAAAAAATCCATCAACCAAAAGGAAGATGGATTTTTAAAATATAATTTAACTTGATTATGCTTTTTTAGCGTAACGAGTTTTAAATTTATCAATACGACCAGCTGTATCTACTAACATCTGTTTTCCTGTATAAAATGGATGAGATGTCATAGAAATATCTAATTTAATTAATGGATATTCATTTCCATCTTCATGAGTAATAGTATCTTTAGTATCTGCACAAGATTTAGTTAAAAAAGTGTAGCCATTAGACATATCTTTAAATACAACTAATCTGTAATTTTCTGGGTGAATTTCTGCTTTCATATTATATTCAATTATTTATTTCAAAAAAATTTGGAATGCAAAGATAGTAATAATCTTTAATCTGCAAGGGCTTTTTCAAAAATATAATATATTTTCTGTTTTATCGTTATTAAAAGTATAAATTTGCTTTATGATTCGTTTTTTTGCCTTTTTTATTCTAACTATTTGTTTTTCAGTTAGTTTTGTGTCTTGTAAAAAAGATAAATTATTAACCGATTCTTCTGCTACGGTATCTTTCTCTCAAGATTCTATTTTGTTTGACACGGTTTTTACAACTATTGGTTCAACAACTAGAAATATTAGAGTTAGAAATACTAATAATCAAAAAATAAATATTTCTTCTATACGATTGGAACAAGGTGCGTCTTCCAGTTTCTTTTTAAATGTAGATGGTATTCCGGGAAAAGAGGTAACTGATGTTGAAATTTTGGCAAATGATAGCATTTACATTTTTGTTCAGGTTAATGTCAATCCAACAAATGTGGCATTAAGTCCATTAATTATTCAAGACAAAATTTTGTTTGATGTTAACGGAAATCAACAAAGTGTTAAGCTTGAGGCTTGGGGGCAAAATGCACACTATCATCTGCCAAATAAAGCTATTCAATATAAAGGTGGGTTTTTACCATATTCAACCGTTTCACCTGTAACTACAGCAACTACCGTTAATTGGGGTGGTGGAGCTTTAGGGCAACCTGATGATGATCGGCCTCATGTTGTTTATGGTTGGTTAGTGGTGGATTCTTTACAAAAATTGGTTATTAATTCAGGTGTAAAAGTGTATTTTCATCAAAATGCCGGATTATGGGTTTATAGATATGGAACTTTACAGGTAAATGGAACTCTTAATAATGAAGTAGTATTTCAGGGAGATAGGAGAGAGGCGGATTATGCAGATATGCCAGGTCAATGGGACAGAATTTGGATAAACGAAGGTCATACTGATAATTATATTAATTATGCTATTATAAAAAATAATTTTATAGGAATTCAAGCAAGTATTTTATCAAATCCAAACCAGCCACGCAAACTAAAAATAACCAATACTATTATTAAAAACTGCTCAAAATGGGGCTTATATACTCAGTATTTTGATATTTGGGGTGCATTAACCTGGGGAGGTAATTACACATTCTTACATACTACGTTTGCTAATTATTTTTCACAAGAGGGAGGCAGAGGTGGCCAACCTTGTGTTCATATTGATAATTATGATGGAAGTCAAATAATCCCAATTGATAGCCTTTATTTTTTGAATTGTATTATTGAAGGCAGTCAGGGAAATGAATTTGAGCAGGATATAAGAACAAATTTAGGTCAAGTATGTAAAATTAGTAATTGTTTATTACGTACTTCAACTATTACAAATACATTAATTACAACTTCTGCAAACGTGTACAATGGGAATCCTGCTTTTAATGACCCTGCAATTTATAATTTCGGAATCAAACCTATTTCATCAGCAAAAGGAATAGGAGACGCTTCAATTATTTCTTCATATCCTTTTTTAGGATTTGATATAAAAAGTACACCAAGAAATAGTCCGCCTGACGCTGGAGCGTATAATAATCAATAAAGCTTAGTTACATTCTTTCAGGAACATTAACACCTAAGCACAGCATCCCGTTTTTAATAATATTGGCAGTTGTTTCAATCAATTTAATTCTAAACTGTTTTATCTCGTTATTTTCTTCTTTTAAAACAGAGCATTCATTGTAAAACTGATTAAATAATTTTGCTAATTCATATGTGTAATTAGCAACAACTGCAGGATTGTAAGTGTTTGCAGCTTCTTCTAATATTTTATCGAAATCGTATTGTATTTTTATCAGTTCTTTTTCTTTCTCGTGTAACGTAATGTTATCAGAAATAGTTATATCTGTAGTGTTATTATAATCTCTTAAAATTGATTTAATACGTGCATGAGCATATTGAATAAAAGGTCCTGTATTGCCATGTAAATCAATACTTTCTTTAGGATCGAAGAGCATTTTCTTTTTTGGATCAACTTTTAAAATAAAATATTTTAAAGCGCCCATTCCAATGGTGTTATATAATTGTTCTTTCTCTTCTTCTGTAAAGTTGGTTACTTTGCCCGCTTCTTCTGTTGTTTCTTTAGCAGTAGCTATCATGCCGTCCATTAAATCATCAGCATCAACTACAGTTCCTTCGCGACTTTTCATTTTCCCTTCAGGTAATTCAACCATACCATAACTTAAATGATAACACTCTTTAGCCCAAGCATAACCTAGTTTTTCAAGTATTTTAAATAACACTTTAAAATGATAATCCTGCTCATTACCAACAGTATAAATCATTTGACTAATAGATGAAAACTCTTTAAAACGTTCAATTGCTGTACCCATATCTTGGGTAATATAAACAGAAGTTCCATCGCTACGTAGCACAACCTTTTCATCTAAGCCGTCTTTTGTTAAATCAATGCAAATACTTCCGTTATCTTTTTTATAAAAAACACCTTTTGCTAAGCCATCCTGTACTACTTCTTTACCTAATAAATACGTGTTACTTTCGTAATATATTTTATCAAAATCAACTCCTAGTTTGTTGTAGGAAATTGCAAAACCATCATATACCCAGCCATTCATCATTTTCCAAAGGTCAATGATTTCTTTATCGCTAGATTCCCATTTTAAAAGCATTTCCTGAGTTTGCAACATGATAGGTGCTTTCTTTTCAGCGTCATCTTTAGAAGTTCCTGCTTCTATTAATGTTTGAACTTGCTTTTTATATTCTTTATCAAAAATCACATAGTATTTTCCTACTAAATGATCGCCTTTCATTCCGCTTGATTGAGGTGTTTCTCCGTTTCCAAATAATTGCCAAGCTAACATACTTTTGCAAATATGAATCCCACGGTCATTTACTAGGTTTACTTTAATAACATCGTGGCCCTGTGTTTTATTAATTGTTGCCACGGAGTAACCTAATAAATTATTACGAACATGGCCTAAATGCAAAGGTTTATTGGTATTTGGCGACGAATATTCTAGCATAATTTGCTTACCACTACTTTTTGCCGGTTTAATACCATAGTTTTCTTGCTGACTAATAGTTTTAAACTCAGACAACCAAAAATCATTAGATAAAGTAAAATTTAAAAAGCCTTTTACTACATTGAATTTAGTAATAGAAGTATTGTTTTTTAATAATTGCTCACCAATTAATTCTCCTGTTTTTTCGGGCGAAGTTTTAGAAGCTTTTATATATGGAAATGTTACCAAAGTATAATCTCCTTCAAATTCTTTTTTTGTTTTTTGAAGAATAATTTCGTTTACTGAAGATGTTAAACCAAATAATTCGTTTATAATGGACGATATGCTTTCGGATAAAAAATGCTCTATATTCATAGGGCAAAAGTACACAAATTTTGGTTCATGAATTAACTATATTGATATCTACAGTTAGTGTAAATTTAGTATATTCGCTATTGTTATTTTAGATACTTTATGAGGAAAATTTTAGTAACCGGAGGAGCAGGCAATGTTGGCGGTGCATTAGTT
>JBILOV010000087.1:0-8413 GCA_044374335.1 Bacteroidia bacterium
TTGAACTCCAGTCCGCTAGCCAGCGGATATGAATCCGATGCTCTAACCAACTGAGCTACCTCACCAAATATTTTTATTTAAAGAACTTTTGAACTCCAGTCCGCTAGCCAGCGGATATGAATCCGATGCTCTAACCAACTGAGCTACCTCACCAAATATTTTTATTTAAAGAACTTTTGAACTCCAGTCCGCTAGCCAGCGGATATGAATCCGATTCCACCAGCTGGCGGATACTCTCACCATTTATTAAAACAAAACCCTCTGAATACAAAGGGTTTTATTTGTGATCGTGTAGGGATTCGAACCCCAAACCTTCTCATCCGTAGTGAGATGCTCTATCCAGTTGAGCTACACAACCAATCCAAAAATTGGAGTGCAAATATACTTATTTTACTTAAATTGCAAACAATTTTAAACGAATTTTTATGCAATCAACCATTGAATCTATTTGGAATAATCGAGAACTATTGAAAGAGCCTTCTAATCAGCAGGTTATCCGGCAGATCATAGAGGATTTAGACAAAGGCAAATTGCGTGTAGCAGAACATAGTTTTGACGGAACATGGAAAGTTAATGATTGGATAAAAAAAGCGGTGATATTATATTTTCCCATTCAACAAATGGAAACTATTGAATTAGGTCCTTTTGAATTTCATGATAAAATGAAATTAAAAACAAATTTTGCTGAAGCAGGTGTTAGAAGTGTACCCGGTTCTATTGCACGTTATGGCAGTTATATTTCGAAAGGCGTAATTATGATGCCTAGTTTTATAAACATTGGAGCCTATGTTGATGAAGGAACAATGGTTGATACTTGGGCAACCGTTGGTAGTTGCGCTCAAATTGGAAAACATGTTCACTTAAGCGGTGGCGTTGGTATTGGTGGAGTTTTAGAGCCTGTACAAGCAGCACCTGTTATTATTGAAGATGGTTGTTTTGTTGGCTCGCGATGCATTGTTGTAGAAGGTGTTCATATTGGTAAAGAAGCTGTTCTTGGTGCAAATGTTTGTTTAACTATGTCAACCAAAATTATTGATGTTACAGGAGATGCACCTATAGAAACAAAAGGGTATGTTCCAGAAAGAAGTGTAGTGATACCAGGCTCCTATGCAAAACAGTTTCCAGCTGGAGAATACCAAGTGCCTTGTGCCTTAATTATTGGAAAGCGTAAAGCAAGCACAGATTTAAAAACATCGCTAAATGATGCTTTAAGAGAACATAATGTAGCTATATAAAATTTGTTAACACATAAAAACATACTCGTCATTCAAACTGCTTTCATTGGCGATGCAATTTTAGCGTCATCAGTTTTAGAGAAGCTACATGTATTTTTCCCTCAAGCTAAAATATCAATTTTAGTAAGAAAAGGAAATGAATCATTATATCATGAACATCCTTTTTTATATCAAACGTTAGTTTGGAATAAGCATGATGGCAAATACAAAAGTTTATTTCGCTTATTAAAAACAATAAGAAAACAAAAATTCGATACTGTTATTAATTTACATCGATTTGCAAGTTCCGGTTTTTTAACTGCCTTTTCAAAAGCACGCTACACTTCGGGTTACGACAAAAATCCTTTTTCTTTTTTATTTGATAATAAATCAAAACATAAAATTGGTGATGGTAGGCATGAGGTAGAACGTTATAATGATTTAATAGAATCCATAACTGATAAAACTGTAGCTAAACCAAAACTGTATCCTACTTTCAAGCAATTTTCGAAAATTGAGAAATTTGTTGAAACGCCATTTGTATGTATGGCTCCTTCATCTGTATGGTTTACAAAACAACTACCAAAGGAAAAATGGATTGAATTATGTAATTCAATTCCTAAACAACTAACTATTTATTTACTAGGCGGCGCAGGTGACAAAGTTTTATGTGAAGAAATAAAAAATAAAAGTGCTCACACAACTATTCAAATTTTAGCTGGTGAATTAACACTTTTAGAATCATGTGAGTTAATGAAGCACGCTAGAATGAATTACGTTAATGACAGCGGACCATTGCATTTAGCGTCTTCTGTTAATGCGCCTACAACGGCGTTCTTTTGTTCAACAGTTCCTTCTTATGGCTTTTACCCGCTATCCTTTAAATCAACAGTGATTGAGGTAAGCAATTTAACTTGTAAGCCTTGCGGCTTGCATGGATATAAACAATGTCCTAAAAATAATTTCAGATGTGGCAAGGAAATTAAATTGCCTTTATTGAAATAATTGCAAAAAACCTTGCTTTTTAATTTCCTTGTAATCAATATCCTTTGCATTGATTATATAAAAATACGTCCCATCTGGTACCATTTTATTGGCATTAGTGCCATCCCAACCATTTCTAATATCATCCCAATAATACATCTGTAAGCCCCAACGATCAAAAATAGTACAATTGAATTCGATTATATTTTTACCAGAAATTCTATAAAGGTCATTACTACCATCGCCATTTGGTGTAAATACATTTGGAACAACAAGCGTTGCTTCCTCATTAAAAACATTAATCATTAAACTATAAGTATCCGAACAAGAACCATTAAATGCAGTTAAATAAACAGTATAAATGCCAACCGCAGAATAAGTTTCGATGGAAACATTTTGAGACGTCGCTGAATTTCCATTTCCAAAATTCCAAGCAAATGAATTTGCTCCCGTAGTATTATTTGTGAAACTAACAACCACTGGTAAAGTTCCACTTACTGGATTTGCTGTAAAATCAGCATTTAAATTAGTTACATCAACTACAGTGATTGCTGAAGAAGTGCCGCAAGCATTAGTATTTGATACCGTAACCGTGCCGCCATTTGTAATAACTACAGAACCGGTACTTGAACTATTTGACCAGCTATAAGGTGATGAACCTCCAGATACTGTAAGGGTGGCTGTTTCGTTTGGACAAATTAAAACTGAACTCGGAGTTAAAGTTAAAACAGGTAAAATGCCTGTGGTAATATTTATAGTTTCAGTTGCTACACCACAATTATTTGAAACACTTACAGTAAATATTCCAGAAGTATTTACAACAGTGGTATTATTAAAACCTCCATTACTCCAAGAATAATTAGCAACATTACTAATAGCTGTTAATGTTGAAGATTGTCCTGAACAAATAGTAAGTGCAGAAGCAGAAACTGAAATTGTTGGTGTTACCTGTGTTGCGATAGTTACAGAACTTATTGCGGTTCCACAGCTTGTTGTTACAGTTCCGGTATACACGCCAGTATTTGTAACGTTTGTTGTAGCAGTAGTAGCGCCATTGCTCCATAAATATGTTCCAACACTTCCTGTGAGGGATAATACACTTGTTTGTCCTTGGCACAATAAGGTTTGTGTAGCTGAAGCCGAAATAGTAGGTGAAGAACTAACTACAACATCAACAGTTGAAGTGGCCAAACCACAAGCGTTAGAAACATTAACGGTATAAACACCAATTGTATTTAAAGAAACTGTATTTGTATTAACACCTGTACTCCATGTATAAGTTACAGGTGTGTTTGAATTTGCTTGCACTGTAGTACTTTGGCCAGAACATAAAGTAAGAGCATTAGAACTTAAAGAGACAGTTGGAATAGGAACAATATTTATGGTTTGAGTTGCTTGAGCACTTCCACAAGCATTAGTGGTTGTAACTACTATTGAAGAAGTATTAACACTAACTGTTTGCGTAGTTACACCGCTTGACCATAAATAATTTGAATTACTAGAGTTTGCTGTAAATGTTAGTGCGCTGCCTGAACAAAGGGTTGTAGTTGGAACAGAAATTGAAACTGTTGGCAAGGGACTTGCTCCAACTGTAATAGAGGTTGATGCACTTCCGCAGCTCGGAGTACTAACTGTTGCGGTATAAACACCCGGTGTATTTATAGTTGTTGAAGACGCATTGCCGCCATTACTCCATGTATAAGTTCCTGAACTTCCTGACAAAGACAAAGTAGCTGTTTGCCCACTTGCACATATTGATGGAGATGAAGTTGTTAGTATGATAATAGGCGATGTGTTAACAGAAACAATAGCAGTATTAGTAACTGTGCATGCAGATATTGAATAAGTAACTGAATAAGTAGTTGTATTAGCAGGACTCACCGAAATAGTTTGTGTTGTTTGACCGCCTGGGGTCCATAAATAAGTTCCACCTATGGTGGAAGGAGTTGCAGTTAATATGGCTGAACCTCCTGCACATATTGTTTGATTGTTTATGTTTACAGATGGCGTTGAGCTAGATGCTAAAATAGTTACGTTTATAGAATCTTTACAACCAATAAAGGAAGTAGCAACAACTTTATAAACCCCAGCACATAAGCCATTTGCTGTAGATGAGGTTTGACCAATTGATAATGAATTTGAATCATACCAACTGTAAGTATATCCACCAATAGAACCTGAAGCATTAACTGTAGCCGAACCATCACATAAACAACTAGCATTTACAAGTGTAGGTGTAGAAATAGCTAATGGTGTAATCGGCATACAGCCATTATTAAACTGAGCAATATACGCTGCATTCAAAGCATTATTCGGAGCCCCAGGTGTTTGATCAGCAGGATTGGATGATGCGGAACCAACAGACCAATTTGTCTGATTAGCGGGATCAGTCCCATTAAAATAATAAACAGTTTGCCCACCATTTCCAGCATAATAAATTAGATTATTAGTATTAGCTGTTCCGTAACATACAGAAAATACTTCACAACCAGATAAATTTACGATTCTGGCACAATCACCTGAATTTGCTAAAACGGTAGTGCTCCAATTTCCAACTGCTGTCCAACCAGTTGCAGGATAAGAGCAAGCAACTGCTCCAGGTGTAGTTGTGTTAGTTTCAAAAAGATTTGGACTATTAACTGGCACAACGATAGTGCAATTACCATCTGCCATAGTTAGGTCGTCCGCAGGAATAGCTGGATTTTTATCTCCATTATTATATAATAAGATAATTGTTCCTAATGGAACACAAGACCAAAGTGAATTTTGCGAAAAACGAACGGCACCTGCTGCAACACCAGTTCCACTTATACCGCCATGAAGCCCGCTATTATCGTCAAAAATCCAACCCCTAATATCAATACATGGTGGTGTTGAATTATTACAGTTATATGTTACTGTATTACTAGCAACTAAAAATTCAACATATTCTTGATTGCCAGCAGCACCATTTGATAATTCATTTATGATTAATGTTTGTGATTGCAAATGGCAATAAAAAAATATGGCAGGAAAAAATAGTAAAATATATTTCATTTTTTAGTTGTTAAAGCAATTTTCTAATTTACGAATTATTGTTGATTACAGTATAGAAGTTGTTATTTTTGAATAATAATTTTAAAATTCTCAGTTTTATAGGGCGTTATTATTTTTACAAAATATATTCCTTCGGCAAAATTTTGAATATTAATTTTTGTTTGAGAATCTTTTACTTCTTCCTCAACTAATATTTTACCAGAAAAATCAACTAAACTAATTGTACAATTTTTTGGGACTGTATTTTTAAATTCAATTATTAAATTTTGATTTTTCATTAACTGAAATTATTTTATAATAGTAATCTATTCCATTTTTTTCTTTAGTTCCTAATCTATAGTAAGTAATTTCATTAAAAGGATCTTGATCAATTATTCTATAAGTTTTAGTTTGAGAGTTGCTACTAACAAAAACAGTTGTTAATTCTTTGAAATCAATCCCATTATTACTTTTATCAATTGTATAATATATAACATTCTCTTCAGAAGCTACTTTCCAAAAAATATCATTTTCATCATTATTTTTAGTAGCATAAAAATCAATTAATTCAATAGGTAAAATAGTGTTGGGAGGGACACAGTTTCCATTTCCAGTTACATAAGTTGCCGTTGTACCATTAAAAATTACTGATGCACCATCCGATGGGAAAGAAAATTCGTTGCTATTATTATAACTATATGTAGTTACACCACAACTGGCATTAACTCCACTGAAATCAGTTATAAAATAACGCGGAATATTATTGTTCCCAAAGTAACCGCCAGAAATCCATGTTGCATCGTTGGAAAATGCTACATAAATAGTTCCAACTCCACAATAGTTGGAAAAACTACCACTGTTAAAACAAGAACCTTGATTCATAATAAAAAATGTGCTGTTAGGCGGAATGGTGCTGTTTGATGCATCTACAAACAGGGTGCCACAACCTGACAATGAATTAAGATTAGAAATAATACTAGGTTGTGGAGCAAAACTTTCGGTAAAATTTTGTAGAGAAGGGCTTCCTCCACTATACCTAAGCTGAATATTAGCAGGAGTTACAGGAATGGAATAAGAACCAGACCTTAAAACTACAAATTCATTATTACCTTCGCCAGAACAACTACCAGGACAACCATTTATAACCGCAGCTATTAAAGTGGGGCAAACAATTCCAGAGATGCAAGTCAATGTTATAGTAAATGCAGCAGAACTAGATCCTATAACGCTTGGATTACTGCTTATAACTCTTATTTGATAACCAGCACCAGAAGCAGTACCGCCAGGAATAGTAATATTTATAGTTCCTGAATTTGCATTTGAAACAAGGGTCCCTATATTTATAGGAGAAGCAAAGCTACCGCTTGCATTTGATAACTGAGCTGTATAAGTATTACCGCTAAAAGCGCCGACAGAAGTAAAATCAACAGTACCTGCTGCTGTTATTGTACAATCTGTTAAAGCAAATGGAGAAGCGCTAACCGAGCCTGTTGTAATTGTGTTACTTGCACTGCAAATTGTAGAGCCATTTAAAGTAAAATCATCTAAACGAAAAGTACCTGCTCCTGAGGCGCCTGAAATAGCCAAGATGACTGAAACATTACCTGTTAAGCCGTTAACAGCATTAGCAACAGCAGTATTTCCTATAAATGCCCCTGTAGTTAAAACTGATCCAGAACCAACAAAAATCCCATTTATAGTTAAAGTCCAAGTTTGTGCGCCTGAAGCACTGCGCTGCCTCCAAAAATTAAAAGAAGTAATATCAAGTGCACAACCTGCTGCAACATTAAACGTTAAGGTTAAAGAAGGTGTCCCAGAAGAATTATTAAGTGATAATGCTTGCCCAGCACTACCTGTAAAACTTACAAAAGCACCAGTAGAACTCGCCCATTGAGAATTACTTAAATTTGAATTAATAGTTAATGGTGCAACAGTATAAGGATTTGTTGTAATAGCAGAAGTTCCAAAATTATGCAAATAAATTTGTCCCCAACTTTTTGAAAAAGTAACTAGAAAAACAATTATCAAAACTCTAAATGGTGTTTTTAATAATTTTATATTTTTTTTATTTCTTACCATTTAAATAAATTAATTAAAACTTAATTAAAGCGGTTTCGGTTCAAATTAAAATCACATAAACTATGATTTAAATACCTGTAGGATGTTCACTTAGATGATACAAAATTAATCTATTTAAAATTATTGAATATGTTTTAATATTTAACAAATTGTTAAGCAATAAAAGTAAAAGCCCCTACTTGGTATGTAATTCAAACTTATAGTTTCAAAATATTTTTTAAAAAATATTTTTATCCACATGTTATTTATAATTAATGTTATTATTATTTTGATTAATTAAGTAGGATTTTTTATTTGTTTAACTACTTTAGTATAAAATTAAATTATAATGAAAAAAGGTTTTATATTTTTTGTATTGTTAGTGGTATGTGGATTTTTATTATCATTTATCAATAAAACTAGTGCTGAACTTGGCTTAAACGAGACAATGCCTTTGGCTGACGAAAAAATGAAAGACGTTAGTGGTAAGGATGTTTCATTAAATTCGGTAAAAACTGCAAAAGGTTTACTAGTTATATTTTCTTGTAACACTTGTCCTTATGTTAAATTAAGTGAAAGCAGAATAAAAGAAATATCAGATAATTGTTTAAAACTGGGTATAGGCTGTATTATTATTAACAGTAATGAAGCGCAGCGTGCCGAAGAAGATAGTTTTGATGCGATGGTAAAATATGCAGCCTCTCAAAAATTTTCTTGTTTTTATGCAGCTGATGCCAACTCAAAATTAGCTGATGCTTTTGGAGCAACTCGCACTCCACAATGTTTTTTATTTAACTCCAAGTATCTAATTTATAAAGGAGCTATTGATGACAATGTTAAAGATCAGTCTTTAGTTAAGACTCATTACTTAATAGATGCCATTAACGCATTAGCAAAAAATGACACTCCAAAAATACAAGAAACAAAATCAATTGGCTGTACTATTAAACGCGTTGAATAATTTTTATGCTTTAAATTAGCATTCTATTTTGTTAGATATTATATTTCTTTTTTTGGTATTAAAAGGATTAAGCTAAAATTATATCCTGAGAATAGCTTTCCAAAAACTTCATGTTTTTTGAGTTGAATGTGCTAAATCTAATGCAATACGTCTTTAATATTTTGAAAATAAATAATTTATA
>JBILOV010000088.1:0-8397 GCA_044374335.1 Bacteroidia bacterium
ATAAATTTATATTTAGGTTGAAGCATAAAAAAACTCCTGTTAAATTTAACAGGAGTTTTTTTTAAGTTATGTTTTTTAGAAGTCAAATTTACCTCTGTGGTCTTCAATGTTCGCTTTCTCTTTTAAAGCATCAAATAATTCATAGTCCACACGACCAGTATTCATTTGTTCAATTTCTTTTTGTTTTCCTTTAAAATCTTGTGGTAGTACTGCTTCTTTTACTGATGATACATTTACAACAAATACACCGTTATCACCTTTAATAGCCTTACTTGTTGCACCAGCTTTCATTGCCGCTGCTGTACCAATTAATGCATCTTCTCTTCCAATTGCCGCAACATTGTAAGCAGAGAAAGTTAAGTTGTCAGATTTTTCAGAGGTTAAACCCATCTTAGATGCTATATCATCAATAGATTTAGATGAGCCTGCTTTTGTATTAAATTCAGTCATAAAAGTTTCTGCTTTTTTATCACGAATAGTTTTAGCAGTTACATCGTCTTTAACATCTTCTAAAGGCGCAATACCTTTGTCTTTAATGCCAACTAAATGAGCAACAACAAATCTATCTTTAAATTCAAATACGGGAGATATTTCTCCTTTTTTAGCTTTATAAACCCAACGTACTAAATCTTTAGCAACTTCTAATCCTGGTAAGGTTTTATCTCCTTCTTTAATATTTTCGGCAATACGTTTGTTTAATTTTTCAGCATCAACACTTTTGTTAAACGCATCGCTAGTTTGATTTTTACCAGCAAAATCACTTGCTGTTTTATAATATTCTTGACTTGTTTCTCCGCTTGGCGCAATTAACTTAGTAATTTGAGCAACCGTGTATGAGTTATGACGAGTTTTAGAAACGTTTAAAACTTCAATAATATGGAATCCAAATTGAGTTGGCACGATAGTTATATTTCCAACTGTTCCTTGTAAACCGGCATTTTTAAATGGATCTACAAAACCTTTGTTTTCATCAAACCAACCATAATCTCCACCTTTGTCGATAGAACCTAAATCATCAGACATTGTTTTTACTAAAGTGTCAAATTTTACTTGCTTAGATTTTATTAATACTAATAAACTATCCGCAATACGTTTTGCAACCTCAGGTGTACGCTGTGTTTGTGTTTTTTGACTTTGTAATCCAATTAAAATGTGGCGTACTTTTGCAGAATCTGCTATTGATTTTATATCTGCTAATTTGTAAATTTTGATAAATGTGCCTTCAACATATGGCCCGTAAACTGTTCCTTTAGATGCCTCAAATACTGTTGAATCATTGATAATCATGTTTTTTTTGCTATAGCTAGCAATATTTACCGCACCACCTTCGCTTTCTTGAGCTATATAAGAGGAATCCTCTAATGCTGTTTTTGTTTTAAATTCATCTGTTGCGCGTTGAGCATCTTTCATTATCGCCTCGTAATCTCCTTTTGATGGCATCACATCATAAGCAATGTATTCAATTTTACGAGTAGCATCCTTTACTTTGTAATTATTTTGGTGTTTATTGTAGTATGAAGAAATTTCATCTTCGGTAACTTTTACAGTTGAATCAGGAACAGATGAATAACGTTTCATAACGAAAGCAGCATTAACTTGTTTATTTTGTGCAATAAACAAATCTTTAGCTTCTGCTGTAGTTACGTATAATCCTTTTTTAATAGCGTTGTTGTATTTTTCAGCAGCGCGAACTTCTAATATGGATTTTTCTAACTGTTGCCAAAATTTTTCTTGCTCAGCATTCATTTGCCCTACCCACTGATTTAATTTTGTAAGGTCTAACGTTCCATCTGCACGAGCAAAACCTTCGTATACTTTACCTGTTTTTTGATCAGTTAATTGTTGAATAACATATTGGTGAGGATGCACTAACATTAAGTCGTATAACTCATCTTCAGATACCGCAATACCTAATTTTTTATATTCTAACTTAATTACTCTATCATTAATCATTTGACTCCAAACAGATTCAACGATTTGTTCTTTAGTTTTATCATCTATTGTGGTATTTGGATTTGATTGCTGAATTTGAGCAATTTGTTCATTTACCTTAGCGCTAAATGCGGGATAATCAATTTTATCTCCGTTAATTTTACCAACTTCTAAATCTTGGTTAGAGAATAGCGCACTACCAGAGCCAAGTAAACTCTCTAAAATAAAGATTACTAGGGCTAAGCCAACTATACCAACTAAAAGACTTGTTTTGCTACGTATTTTTTCTAAAACGCTCATATTGTTTATTATTTAAGGAATGCAAAGATAAAATTATTGCTGAAAAACGAAAAATTAATTACAAATAAATTTAGACGTCGTTTTAGCTAAGAATCTTAGTTTTGTTAGAGCTAATTTCAAACAGCAAGCACTTAATTCAAACTTTATTATTTTCTAGGTTGGTTGTTAGCTAAACGATCTTGGTTTTTTCGTTGATAGCGGCGTAATAAATACATGATTGAAGCAATAATAAAAACAAATGTAAAGTATAAGGCACTATCCCAGTTGTTCATTATCAAAAAATAAATACTGATTGCTGCGCAGCCAATAGCTGTTATCAGCCATATAATTTCTAATATTTTAAAAAATTTACTCATAATTATAATTGATTGTCATCTACTCTAATTGTTCCAGATACTTCTTTAATCTCATATTGTGTAAAATCTTGATTTGCTTCTAAGCCTTTACCCATGATAATTTCTTTAGCAGTTGTTATTTTTACAAAATCATCAGAAGTAATTTTCTTTTTTTCTTCATCCCAAATTAAATGCTCTGTATTTAGTTTTTCGCCATTTACGTTTACTACTTCAACATTATATTTCACCTCCATGCGTTTACTGTTTTCATAGCGAACGCCGTAATTTGATTTTAATGTGGTTGATTCTTTTCCGTTTTGATCATAAAAGATAACAAAAAGTCCTTTAGGCATAATAGTAATGGGTTCTTTAACATCCTTTTCGTATTTCAGCATTTGAGGTGTAATTAACTTTATCTTTAAAAGGGTTGAGTCGGAATACAGCATTGTAACGCCTTTGCCTGTTAATGAAGGCATGGCTACTTTTTTTCCAAGAGCCATTATTTCATCTCTGTTAGTTTGGCAAGATGAAATTGCAAAAACAAATACTATTATAAAAAACAGTTGAGCAATGTTTTTAAATGCAGACATTAATATAAAATTAGTCGTATTTGTATTTAATAAACCAGCGTTTATTAAATGTAAAACCAAGCACAAGACGAACATAATCTTCTTGTAATAACTTATTATTTACAGTGCCCATTTTACCATACTGAGCAGAAATATTTACTATGGCAATGTCATCAAAACGGCCAATGCCAACCGGTAATCCCAATCCTGCAGAAATAAAGTAATTACTAATTGATGTGTTTTTTAAGTCTAAGTATCCATCTGAATATGAAACACCTAAGCGGTATTGTATTCTTTTTATGTAATTTGAGGAGCCATAGGCTAGTTTATTTGGTATGTAATTTAATCCCGCAGACACCCTGTAGCTATTTTTAAAATCAGCACTTGGCGTGTCAAAGTATTTAAAACCACTCCAGTTAGTTGTAGCAGCATCCATTAATAGGTTTAATTTTTCTCCTTTTTTAATTGAAAAGCCAACCCCCATTTCTAATGGCAATTTAACGGTTCCTGCAATGTTTTGAGAATTAAGAACAGTATCTTTTGGTCGTTCGATACCAAAACCATCAATCGTGTAATTGTAAATAATATTATTTTGTTTAGCGCTAATTGAGGAAGGAATATTAACAAAAAAGCCGAACCCTATTTTTATTTTTTGTTTTAAAAGTCGGTGTTGTCCTTTTGATTTGATAGAATCAATAGTAAAATGTGTTTGTAAACCACCGTTAAAAGTAAAATCTGATACTTGTATCGAACGTTCTCTTTTTGAATTGAAGTAAGTAATGGTTCCCGGATAGATGACATCAGTAGTTTGATTAATTGTTCCAAATAAATAATTTGCAGTTCCACCAATCGAAAACTCAGATACTAATTGTTTAATCAACTTTTTTCTTTTGTATTTACTAGTCTCTCTGTATTTGATAAGAGAATCGGCTAATGCAGAGTTGTAAAATTTTGATGTTTGTTTTTTAAATGGCTTTAATCCTAAGCCTAAAAAAACTTTATTAACACCACCATTTCCATTAAAAATATAGTTCATTGTGCCTACACCCGTATATTCCTGCGTGGATGTAATTTTGTACCCAACCGTTGTATATGGCATTATGCCAAAAGCTGCTCCACCAAATCGTTTTATTGGGAAGCCAACAGATCCATAAGAAAAATTAATATTTTTTTTATTAATAGAGGATTCATTACTGCTAATTTTCGTGAAATTTGCCTGTCCTCCTAATTCAAAAGTAGTTAGTTTTATTCCTGCTAATCCGGCAGGATTTGCAGCATTAATAAAAAATGGGGCTATTGTATCTTGATGATATGCAATAAAAGTACCTCCCATAGCTACCGGCGTAGCAAATGTTTGTAAGTTTAACTCTCCTAACCCATAACGGGAATATGGGCTTGATGTTAAAACCTGAGATATAGATAAATTACTGATGCTTAAAAAAGCAAGAGTTATGAAAGTTGTTTTCAAAAAAGAAGTATTTTTATTTATTTTCAAGATTATAGTTTAAAATATCGTTTAATCCTTTTAAAATTAAATTTTGGTGGGCAAAGATGCTATTTTTTAACCGTTTTGCCAAGTATTCGCAATCCCCACCTGTTAAAATGCAAATTAAGTTTGTAAATTGGGTATTATATTGGTTAATAATGCCGTCAATTTCTTCTACCGTTCCGTTTAATATTCCCGACAATATGGAGTTTTGTGTATTTGTACCTATTAAATCGGTATATGTTTCATCAAAGCTAATTAACGGTAATTTACTGGTAAATTGATTTAAGGATTTAAATTTCATTTGAATTCCGGGCGAAATACCTCCGCCCAAGTACTCATTTTTTGAATTTGTGAAATTATACTTAATACATGTGCCTGCATCTACTATCAGTAAATTTGTATTTGGATATAAAAAATACCCTCCAACTGAAGCTATAATGCGATCAGAACCTAAGGTAGAAACGGATTGATATAAATTTTTTAAGGGAATATTTGTATCAACCGTAAAAATCTGGGTAGGAATTATGGCATTAAAACTATCATAAAAATTTCCTAAGCCTTCAACTACGCTTGCAATTATTGCATTTTTTGCTTCAGAAATGAATAACTTGTCGGATATAAGTTCTGATACTGTATTGTATGATTTATTTTTAAAGAGTATATTTTCCTTAAACAACGCTGCTTTTATGCGAGTATTACCTATATCTACAACTAAATTCAATGTTTATAAAAGTAAGAAAATACTATTACACCAAACTTCTATTTAAGATTTTTTAATATTTCTTTTGCATTATAAATAATTCTCTTAAATTTGCAGCCCGAATACGATGGTACCTTAGCTCAGTCGGTAGAGCAACAGACTGAAAATCTGTGTGTCCCTGGTTCGATTCCTGGAGGTACCACAAGTAAAAATAAAAACCCTTGATAGAAGTCTATCAAGGGTTTTTAAATTATTAGCATTAATATTTTGACATCCATTATCAAAAAGAACGTTAACTGTTTTCTTTGAATAAGTTCAACCAAAACGCATTTTAAACAAGCTTTAACTATTTTTTATTTTCCTGCCGGACTTTTAAAAAACTCCACTTGTTTTTTATTATTAGGATCTAAGTCTTTTATTATTGTAAAGTACTCTTTTGCTTTGGCATTATCTTTAATTACTAAATAATGGTACCCTAAGTATTCGCAAGCTTCAATCACATTTAATTTAACCCCTGCTCTTTCTTCTTGTTTTACTAATGTTAAAGCCTTTTCGTAGTGTGGTTTTGCCAACCATTTTTCATTTTTTAAATCTTGTTGAACGTTTGCTTTTCCTCTCCAAAAATAAGCAGTTGCAAACGAAGGGATAGCTTGCGTTACTTTTGAAAAACAACTATCCGATTTTACAAAATCTTTGGGTCCAAAATAGTAAGCGCGTCCCATTTCAAAATAATCCTGACCAGATAAATTTTTTGGATCACCGGCCATTTTCTTTTCAAAAGTTTCAATTGCCTTAGCATATTTTTTTGACTTCATGTAAGCCTTTGCTATTTCATTAGTTACCTCACTAGTTAATTTAGAATCCATTGCAGCAGCTTTTTCTAACTCAACAATACCAAGACTGTCTTTACCGGTTTTAACTAATAATAAGCCTTTGTATTTATAATCAGTAGCGATATATTTAAAATTTGGAACATTAGATGATTTTTGAAAAAAATTATTTATAGCATTTAATCCTTTTCTAAAAGCTGCCGTATCTGTTTTGTTTCCTAATTCTGCATAAGAGTAGCCTAAATATCTATCTAAATACATATCGCTATCGCCATTTTTTAGTAGGTTTTCAGTTTCTGTAATAGCTTCAGTATACTGTTTATTATTTACCAAAAATCCAGCGTAACGTAAACGTGCTTCAGACGAATTATTTAATTCCAAGTATTTTTTATAACTCTCAACGGCATTTGCTTTTTGCCCGGCTAAGTGGTATAACTCTGCTTTTTCTCTGTATGCAGGAGCATAATTAGGATCTAACTCTTGAGCTTTTTTATATAAATCTAATGCTAATTGATAGTTACGACCACGTTGGTATAATTTACCAGCACTCAAAATTCCTCTTGGAGATTTAGGATTTAACTCCGAAAATTTATCATATTCTTTAATCGCAGGCCCGCCCTCTGTAGGGTTTTTTTCTAACAATGCGTCACCCATTAATAAATGATTTTCAGCATTTTTTGGCTCAAATTTTATGGCCGCATTTAATAAAGTAATTGCCTCGTCTAAGTTTTTATTATCAGAATAAATATAGGCTTCTGCTGTTTTACGCATTACCTCTGTATTTTTATTAGCACCTAAAGTGGCTGCTTTATAAAATTGAGCTTTTGCTTCGGCTGCTTTACCTTTATACCATAATACTTTTCCTATACCAACATAGTTTAAAGGATATGTTGCATTAAGTTCTGCTCCTTTTAAATAAAATATATTAGCAGAATCTAAATCTCCTTTTTTAAAGTAATTTTCTCCATAATAAAAGTAGTTATCACCTTTGTTTGCTTCTTTAGCAATTAAAGAGCTAAAATCAGCAGCTGCAGATTGATAACGCTCATTATCTGTTTTTTTAATAGCATCTTGTAACGTTTGAGCAAACGAAACATTTGATGCAATAATAACTGCGCTTAATAATATTAATTTAGTTTTCATGTTTGATATTTAAGTATATAAAAATACAGTATTTACAATTCAATTTATTTGCCAAGCTTTGAATCAAAGCTAAAACAGCGACAAATTTAACATAATTTTAATGTTCGTATGTAAAAATCACTTCATTTTTAAATGTTGCTATTGGTTATGGATATGCCAGCAAGTAATAAAAAGTTCCGATGACTATTGTGGGTAATGATAATCAGTTCGAACACCCAAAATTTATTTAAGAGGAGTCATATCAACTTCTATTAAACGCTCCTCTTGTCTGTTAGGAGGAAGGCCTTGTTTTAAAAACATTAACTGACCTGTTGGGCCTGCAATAAACGTTTCGATGCCTTTTCCTAAACTAAATTCTGCTGAACGACGAATGATGCAAATACTGCGGCACAATGGATAATTTTTTGTAGCGATATTGGATTGATCGGGCATGTATGAGATTTCATTATTGTTTTTAGAGACCGCTAAAATTTTAACTGTATTTAAAAATGCTTTTGTTGTGTTATCATCCTTATCACTCAACCACGCATAATCGCATACTCCAATAGATTTTGGATTTGATGAAATTGCCTTAATTAATTCATTAGTATTATTTAAAGCAGTACAGTTTTTTCCAAAGTTTTGTGAAGGAATTAAAGAGTCTTTTAAATGACGTGTGCTACCGGAATTTGCGTTATCAAAAACAATATTGATATGTTGTCCTTTCATAAAAGTGCTATCATTTCCTTTTAATAGTTCTGTCAATTCTTTAATAGAAATTGTAGAATCATTAAACTCTTTACTCACAATAAATGCAATTGCATCACCAGCCACTATGGATGTTTGCGGAAATATGTTTTTTGTTTTAAACTGAGCTAATTCCCCTTTTGTTAATTCACGAGAAATAGCTATTACTTTACTGCTATCATTATATAAGGCTTCAATACAAGCTTTTTCGTTAGATGGACGCAAAACTATATCGGCATATTTATACGTTGTTTGAAATGTATAAATTTGATTTTTAAGATGTAGCGTTAAACCTTCATCATAAAACAAATTAGTTTTTCCTGAAGTGGGAGAATCTTTTTTAGTAATGTCTTCCTTTAATTCACAAGATAAA
>JBILOV010000116.1:0-7336 GCA_044374335.1 Bacteroidia bacterium
TCACCTGAAGCACCTAGTGAACCTTGCTCGTATACAATTGGATAAACTTTATGATTATATAAATCGATTAAACGTTCAACGGTTTGCAATTGAACTGCACTTTTTCCATATGATAAAGATTGAACTTTTAATAATAACATTAATCGAACAATTTCTAAAGGCACTTCATCTCCCATACCACAAGCGTGGGACATAACTAAATTAGTTTGTAATTGTTCTAGTTCATTATCAGGAATAACAACATTACATAAAGAGCCAAAACCAGTATTGATACCGTAAATAGGTGCTTTTTGAGAAGCCATTTTTTTATCGAGATACTCGCGGCAAGCTACAATATTTTCTTTTGCTTTTTCTGATAAAACTAAAGTTGCATTTGAATCTAAGATATGTTGAATATCTTTTAACGTAATTAATTTGTCTGTAGAAACTGAAAATGTCATAAGTATTAATTCTGTTAATTATCGTTATTCGATAATGACACAGGTTTTTTAAAGTAATTTAAATACTACTGGATTATTTTTTGATTTGGCTGGTATATCGTCTAATGATTTTATTTTTTCTTAAGAAAATAAAGTGAAGGAAAAAAAGTAAATAGTACTAAAATAAATTTCATCTTTTTTGTGCTTTTAAAAATCGTTGTTTATTACTCATATCGTTTAAAACTTCGGTAAAATTAAATATTTTACTGTCATTTGCATAGTTTTTTACATCTAATGCATATAATGGATTTAACTCGAAATATAAGAAGCCATTTTGATCCAAATGATCTTTACATAAATCAATAATTCGTTTATAAAAAACAATAGGATCATTATCTTCTACAAAAAGTGCAATATGAGGTTCGTGTTCTAAAACCCTAGAATTCATTTCTTTAGCCTCCGATTTTAAAACGTAAGGTGGATTACTTATAATTATGTTGTAAGTATAAAGTTGTTGGTTGTTTGAAAGTATATCTATATTTAAAAAATTAACCACTACATTATTTTTTACAGCATTTGATTTTGCAACTTCCAAAGCTTTTTCTGAAATGTCAATTCCTGTCGCTTTTGAATGAGGTAGATTTTTTTTTAATGCAATAGGAACACAACCTGAGCCAGTTCCAATATCTAGAATTGAAGTTGTTTGAAATGAGTTATTTGTAGTTTGAAATTTAAGAATAATATCTACCAATTCTTCTGTTTCTGGACGAGGAATTAATGTATTAGAATTCACGTTGAATTTTAAATTATAAAAATCAGCTTCACCCAAAATGTATTGAATTGGTGCTCCTGTATTTAAAGCTTTAGCAGTATCGTAAATTTTTAAAACATCGGATTGATTTAAATTTTCATTAAATCTTAATTTGGTATCTGCTTTCGTATACCTTAAATAATGTTCACAAACTAATTCAAAAATAGCATACAGTTCCTCTTCATCGTAAATTGACAATAGTTCTGTTTTATAAAATTCATATAAATCGGAAAGTTTGTTGGTTGCAATTTTCATGTTTTAGAAAAAAGATTGAGGATTAAAGATAAATGATTGATTTAAATTCGAACTGTCTTATATTTATTATCTTTTGTCATTTTATTTCTCAGCCAATAATTTCTCTAAACTAAACATTTCATCACGTAAGCTTGCGGCTTTCGTAAAATCCATTTCTTTAGAGGCCTTAAGCATGGCTGTTTTTATTTTAGTGATTTGTTTTTTCAATTCATCTTTACTCATGTATTGAACAACCGGATCGGCCGCTACGCTAAACACATTAGGTTCAATATAAGTTCGTACTAATTTCCCATCGAATGTAACTTCTACTCCAGAGTCGTTTGGTTGCAATAAAGCCTTTTTACCAGCTTGAGTCGGAGTAATTCCGTTTTTATAATTATATTCAATTTGACGTTTTCTTCTGCGTTCTGTTTCTTCAATAGTAATTCGCATACTATCCGTTATTTTATCAGCATACATAATAACTCTTCCATTAACATTACGTGCAGCTCTACCTGAAGTTTGCACCAAACTTCTAACATTTCTTAAAAACCCTTCCTTGTCTGCATCTAAAATTGCTACCAATGATACTTCTGGTAAATCCAACCCTTCTCTTAATAAATTAATTCCAATTAAAACATCAAACATTCCAACTCTTAACTGACGTAAAATCTCCACACGCTCCAAAGTATCTACTTCGCTATGTATATAACGGCATCGTATTTGAAGTTTGGTTAAATATTTTGATAATTCCTCAGCCATACGTTTGGTAAGCGTTGTTACTAAAATACGTTCATCTCTTTCAACTACTTTATGAATTTCGTCTAATAAATCATCTACCTGATTACCACTTGGACGAACCTCAATTATTGGATCTAAAATACCTGTTGGACGAACTAATTGTTCCACAACAATTCCTTCTGCCATTTGCAATTCATATTCTGCTGGTGTAGCAGAAACATAAATTACCTGCTTTATCAATTCTTCAAACTCTTCAAATTTTAAGGGACGATTATCCATAGCTGAAGGCAATCGGAAACCATATTCCACTAAATTTAACTTACGCGAATAATCGCCTCCAAACATAGCGCGAACTTGAGGCAAGGTAGCGTGACTTTCATCAATGATCATTAAATAATCATCTGGAAAATAATCTAATAAACAAAACGGACGAGTTCCCGGCAAACGACCATCCATGTAACGCGAATAATTTTCGATACCACTACAATATCCTAATTCACGCATCATTTCTAAATCATAATTTACGCGTTCTTCAATACGTTTGGCTTCTAAATCTTTACCATTAGATTTTAAAAAAGCTACATGTTTTACCATATCATCCTGAATATTAACCATGGCATTTTGCAAAGTATCAGGAGCTGTTACAAAAATATTAGCAGGATAAATAGTAAATTCAGTGAACTTTTTAATAATATTGCCGTACTGAGGATCAAAGGTTTCAATAGATTCTATTTCATCTCCAAAAAAACTGATACGAACTGCATAATCTGCGTAAGATAAATTCACATCAACCGTATCGCCCTTTACTCTAAAAGTACTGCGTTTAAATTCTTCGGTAGTTCGCGAATATAAAGCACCAACTAATTGATGCAACAATTTATTACGAGAGATAACTTTACCTTCTTCAATGGAAATAATATTCTTTTTAAAATCTGTAGGATTACCAATACCATAAATGCAGGAAACTGAACTTACCACAATTACATCCCTCCTACCTGATAGTAATGCTGATGAAGCGCTTATTCGTAATTTTTCTATCTCATCGTTTATTTGCAAATCTTTTTCTATATAAGTTCCTGTAGTTGGCAAATAAGCTTCGGGTTGGTAATAATCATAATAACTCACAAAATATTCCACTGCATTTTCAGGAAAAAACTGTTTGAATTCACTATACAATTGAGCGGCCAATGTTTTATTATGACTTAAAATAAGCGTTGGCTTATTTATTTGCTGAATAACATTAGCTGCCGTAAAAGTTTTACCTGAACCAGTTACACCCAATAATACTTGATGTTTTGAATTGGATTTTAAACCTTCAACCAATTGCATAATAGCTGTTGGTTGGTCGCCAGTTGGCAAAAATTCAGATATGAGTTTAAATGACACTTTGTAAAGATACTAATGAAATAGGAAAATCAGATAGTGTTTGTATCTTAATTTAATATTGGTTATGTGTTTAAATAAACCCTTAATTTTTTAAAAACCTTGCGTCTGTTAATGATAATAAAAAAGCTTCTAAGTCTTTTTTATCTTGTTCCGATAATCCTAAAGGTTTAGCTAATAATGAATCTCTATTGATTGAATTTTTAATAAACTTATCTGGCATATCATAATAATTAATCACATCCATTAAAGTTCTATGCATTCCATTATGCATATAAGGCGAAGTCATAGCAATATTTCTTAACCCTGGAACTTTAAAACGACCAATATCCTTAGGGTCACGTGTTACAATATAACGTCCACTATCATTTAAATCTTTACCATTAAATAATCCTAAATTTCTAAAATCATCATTGGTAAAATCAGGTCCAAAATGACAATCAAAGCATTTACCCTTTACGTTAAATATTTCTCTACCTCGTTGAGCCGAAGCTGAAAACTTTGTTGTATCAGTTCCGTTCATATAATTATCAAATGCAGAATTATTTGTTTCTAAAGTTCTTTCAAAAGCAGCAATTGCATCAGTTACAGATTTTTTATCAGCAGGATGTCCGAATATTTTTATAAAAAAAGCTCTGTATTGCGAGTGATTATTTAATTTTTCAACAGCAAACGATAATGGAATATCCATTTCAACCGGATTTTCAATTGGTCCTGCGGCTTGTTCTTCCAATGTTTCCATTCTACCATCCCAAAACTGAAAATTACGAGAAGATTGATTCATAGCACTTGGAGTATTGCGAATACCTTTTAAGCTATCAACACCAAAACTTACGGGAATATTATCAGCAAAAGCATATTGAGGTTTGTGACAAGATGCACAACTAACCTGATTATCGCGAGATAATAGTGAATCAAAAAACAATAATTCTCCTAAATCTTCAATAGTCGAAGGTTCTTTTAATTTCCCTTCATTAGTTGTGTTATTACAGGAAATAATAATTGTTATAAAAAACAATAAAATTATATTTAGTACCATTCTTAACATGACACAAATATAAATTTAAAAATCCGACCTCAATCCGAATAAATCAGTAAACTGATAAATCTCATCTTCCTATTTCAATTTAGATAAAAAAACCGATGGATTGCAGTATAAACCTTTCATGTATAAAATGACTATAAATCTATAAAAATGATAATTTTGTATAATATGGAAATTCAAGAAAATATAGAACTAAAAAACTCCAATCCTTTCCCTTTTAATAATCTGTTTTTAATAAAAGGATTTGTAACCGGCAAAAATAAACTTTGGCAATACGTAATGGGTATTTTTATTGCCTTTTTAGGTTATTTGCTATTTCAATTAGTAATGATGGTTCCACTTATTTCTGCCGCTACTAGCAATGGCATTAGTATGACTGAAATATCAGAAAATCCTAATATTTTATTTAATCCCGAAATGGTTGGCATGAACAAATCACTTTTACTTGCTTTAATGATGGGGATGTTTGTTTTTACATTACTTTTTTTATGGTTAGCCATCAAATATATTCAACAAAAAACATTAACGTCAATTATTACTGGTTTTGAAAAAATCAGATGGAAACGCTACTTTTTTTCGTTTGGTATTTGGGGAAGTTTAATTACCATTTTAACTGTTGCATCATACCTAATTTCTCCACAAGATATAGAAGTAAGATTTAACATTAATCAGTTTTTTATTTTATTAATTGTTGCCGTTATTTTTATTCCTATTCAAACGGCTACCGAAGAACTTATTTTTAGAGGTTATTTAATGCAAGGTTTTGGCTTAGCTTTTAAAAATGGAATAGCCCCAATTATTATTACTTCTGTTTTATTTGGCTTAATGCACGCATCTAATCCTGAAGCAAAAGCACATGGCTTAGCTATTATGATGCCATATTACATTTTTTTTGGCGCCTTTTTAGCCATTATTACCCTGTTAGATGAGGGATCGGAATTAGCAATGGGAATTCATTGTGCTAATAATTTATTTTCAAGTTTATTGGTTTGCTCTAAAAATTCGGTATTACAAACTGATGCTATTTTTTATACATCAGTAGAAAATCCGGCGGGCGAATTTTTTATATGGTTCATTATGGCCTCCGTTTGTTTTTTTATTTTATTTAAAAAATATAAACTATCTAACTGGAAACTTTTAATACGTTAACCAACAAACCATGAAAAAATCTATCTTTATAATATGTACACTGTTATCATTAAATCAAGTTAAAGCTGATGGAGATTATCATTATTATGTTGACTTAAAATCTGTAAAAAATGATAAACTATGTATTAGATTATTACCGCCAGACATAACTGATAACGAAACTATTTTTATGTTTCCAGCAATGGTTCCCGGAACTTATGATGTTTACGACTTTGGAAGATTTATTTCGAATTTTAAAGTAGAAGGAAAAGATGGTAAAATAATTACTATTGAAATTCTGGACAAAAATTCTTACAAGCTATCACCTGCCAATGCCATTAAAGAAATTAGTTACGATGTGGAAGATACCTGGGATACAGAAATTAAAGAAAAAATAGTATTTGAACCGGGAGGAACAAATATTGAAGAAGGCAAAAACTTCTCTTTAAACACTCATGGTTTTTTTGGATATTTTAAAAATAAAATTGAAAACAAATTTATTTTAGAAGTCACAAAACCAAAAGGATTTTACGCTTCTACTAGTCTTACTGATATAAAAAATGGAGAAACAAAAGATGTATTAACTGTATTTGATTATCATAATTTAGTTGATTCTCCAATTATGTATTCAATGCCTGATACAACCTCTATTCAAATTGGGAAATCGCAAATTTTAATTTCAGTTTATTCTCCAAACAAAGTAGTGACATCCAATTTTATTGCAAGAAATTTAAAAGAATTATTACTTGCACAGGCCGATTACTTAGGAGGTGAATTACCAATTGATAAATACGCTTTTTTGTTTTATTTCACTGATAAGGCATCCTTAAGCGGTGCGTCGGGAGCACTAGAACACTCCTACTCCTCTTTTTATTTTTTACCCGAAGCAGATACCGCAGACTTAGCGCAAGAAATTAGAGATGTTTCTGCTCATGAATTTTTTCATATCGTAACGCCTTTAAGTATTCACTCAAAAGAAATTGGTGAATTTGATTTTAATAATCCTCAAATGAGCAAGCATTTATGGTTATACGAAGGTTTAACGGAATATGCAGCACATCATATGCAAGTAAAAAGCGGACTCATTGAATATGATGCTTTTTTTAATGTCCTAGTAAATAAAATGCAAAATGCTCGTGAAAATTATAACGATACTGTTCCTTTTACCATCATGAGTAAATACGCCTTAGATAAATATAAAAAAGAATATACTAATGTTTACGAAAAAGGCGCGCTTATTGGCATGTGTTTAGATGTAATGTTGCGCT
The DNA here is from genome assembly GCA_044374335.1 of Bacteroidia bacterium. Classification (GTDB taxonomy): domain Bacteria; phylum Bacteroidota; class Bacteroidia; order B-17B0; family Aurantibacillaceae; genus UBA4416. Next base: position 7,030 of record JBILOV010000116.1, read on the forward strand.
ATTATAGCGCTGGGAAATATGGAACGCAGGACCTCATGAAAGACTTATCAAAACAATATGGCAAAACTAAATCATTTAACGATGATGATTTATTTAACGACATTGAAAAATTAACCTATAAAGAAATTCGCAACTTTTTAGATAATTACGTTGCCGGTTCAAAACCATTGCCTTACAAAGATATATTTAGTTTAGTTGGCCTTAATTATACTGATAAAAAAATTGAAGAAAAAATTACTTTAGGTGGAATATCAGTAGGTTATAATCCTAAAACTAATCATTTAGTAGTTGTAAATACAAGTAAACT
>JBILOV010000090.1:0-8241 GCA_044374335.1 Bacteroidia bacterium
AATTCTAAATACACATTGGGATTAACGTTTAAGATACTAGCTATTTTATCTAAAATATTTTTACCATTATTATCTGTTTCATACAAACCATAAGAATAATACATAGTACTATCTAAAACAACCACCTTTTTATTTTTCACTTTACTTTGTTTCGAAATATTTTTTTCATTTACTGTATCACTCGGTTTATCCGCCATCTTATTTTCGGTATTCTTTTTAGCAACTAAAGTATTTTGTTTTTCTTTATTTTTAAATGTTAACGACAAAACATCTTCAGGCAAATAATTCCCTAAAGCAGTTCTATCTAAATCTATTAACTCAAACTGAAATTTACCAGTTGTGTTACGATTTAATTCTTTATAAATACGACCTCTTGAATCTGCTACATAAACTTTAGTAACACTTGCAAATCGAGGATCAGAGTCATCGATGCCAAAAAAATAATTTTTATCAGTTCCTAAATTTTGAAAAGTAAACTTTCCCTTATCGTCTGTTATAATATTTGCTATAACCTCAACCGTATTGAAAATAATAACCTTTGCATTTCCTAGGGCTTTCTTATTCTGATCATATAAATAACCTTTCAATGCCATAATTAAATCCTTATCATCAACACTTAAATCTGAAATAGCTGATTTTTCAACACCTAACAATGAAAATTTAAAATTTCCTTTTGTATCAGAACGAGCAAATTTAATTTCTTTACCACTTTTATTCGTTAAAGTAATTTTCGCATCAGCTGGTAAATCACTATCATCAATTGTAATTGAATAATTTTGATCTAATGGCAAATTTCTGAAAGCAAAAGCGCCAAGTTCATTTGTAAAAGTTTCCTCTACAATATCGCCAAATTCATTTTTAATAATTACTTTTTTATTGGCAACTGGTTTACTTGGATTTTCTCCGTATTTTAAATTACCTGCCAAACTTAAATCATCGTCATTATATAAATCGGGCATACCATTTGGATCAATCGGTAAATTTTTAAATACAAACTTTTTTCCAGATTTATTATCATGTGTGATTCTTAAAATTTGGGCATTTTTATCAGCTAAATAGTACCTCGATTTATTTTTTAAATTAGCATCTGTACCTTCAATTTCTGCCATGTAGGTTTTATCAACATCTAAATTATTAAAAACAAAATACCCTTTATCATCTGTTTTGGTTGAATCTATAGTTTTTTCATTATTATCCAATAAAAAAACTTTTACTCCCACAGCCGGATCGTTTGAATTTTCAGTTAATAAAACAGTACCATCAACTAAAACATTTTTATTTGTGTATTTAAAACTATAAATATCATCCGCTCCCCTTCCTCCTTCTCTGTTTGATGAAAAATAGCCAACAGAATCATTTAAAAAAGTAATACCAAAATCATCGAATTTACTATTTAAATAAAGTCCTTCATTTCTGTTTAATAACCAATTACCATTTTTTTGGTGAGCTGTAAAAATATCCAAATCTCCAAAACCAGGTAAACCATTAGATGAAAAATATAACATTCCATCTTTTTTTATGGATGGAAAAACCTCATCGCCAGATGTATTTACATCAAATCCTAAATTAACTGGTTTATCCCAACTATCACCATTTTTTTTACACATCCAAATATCTTGTCCTCCCAAAGTTCCATGCATATCAGATGAGAAAAACAAAACAGTACCATCTGCATTTAAAGAGGGATGTGAGCAAGAATAATCATCACTGTTATATTCAAATGGTTTTGAATTTGAGTATGAAGTTCCATTGATTTCACTAAAATATATTTTGGCTCTGTTAACAAAGCTTTTATTCTTTTTATTAACTATGTAATTTACGCGAGTATAAGCTGCTAATTTACCATCGTTTGTAAAAGAAATTGGACCATCATGAAAACTTGAATTCACTTTTTTTGAAAGTAATTTTCCTTTTTTTATTTCATTATTTTTTATTTCAGACGAGAAAATATTTAAATAAGGTTGATTATTAGTAGCCGATTTTTCAAAATCAACAATATCATACACTCTTTCCGCAACATAAACTAATCTATTATTAATAATAACCGGACAGAATTCTGAACGATTGGTATTTAAATTTTCAATATTAATTATTTCATACTCTTTTGGTTTTGATTCCCAATATTTTATTTCTAGACATGATTTTATGGCATTTTCAGCAATTTTACTTGTCTTATTCTCCTCTAAAAAAATATAATACTGTTTTAATGCCTCACTATATTTATTGTTTGATTTTAAAATATGACCATAATTATAATTTACCATTGTTGGAACTTTGCCAATAGTTATAGCCTGGTAATAGTAAAACTCTGCTTTTGAGTAATTATTTAAAATACGATAACAATCAGCCAATTTAATCATCGCATTCTGCTTATCGCTAGAATTACCCTTAGCAACTTTTTCATAGGCAGGAATTGCTTTAGCGTAATCAAAATTTGCAAAATGCTTTTCAGCTTTTTTCATTTGAGCAAAGCTTAACGTGTAACCGATAAAAATTAAAAATGAAATATATATTATATTATTCTTCATAGAAACCGTTAAATCCATTTTACAAGTAACGTGGTGATAACATTTTAGATTTAAACGTGTTAAAATCAAAACCAATCATAATTTCATGTCCGTTGCCAAGTCTTTTTTGCACTTTACTAATTCCTGTATCAAAAGAATATCCAATTCGAACATTATTACTAATTATTACCTGGGCTAAAGCACCAACGGTTGCATCTGATCTATAAAATACACCAAACCATAATTTTTGTTTGATTAAAAAATTTAAATTACCATCAATATTAACAATTGACTTAGTGCCTTTGTAAATTATAGTAGGATTGATAACTAAATTATCACCTACTGCAAATCCCTTACTTATAATTCCGAAAATATGCATATTTAATTTATACGTTAAATCATATTCTAACTGATTTCCGGTAGCGTTGGTATATGATACTTTATCTTTATAAATATAAGCTGAGTTTAAATGTGTGGCACTAAAACCAGCATAAAATGAATTAGATTTTAAATATAAACCAGCATCAACATCAGGTTTAAATTTATTGGTTGAAATATTCGCAACGGCATTCGATTCGCCTGCATCTTTATATTTCACTTTATTAAAATCAAATACATAATTTACAAAACCAGCTCTAATACCAAATGATAATTTTAATTGATTGGTTAAAGGTAATATATATGAAAAGTTACCATATGCAGCCGTAACTCTTTTTGGACCTATAATATCATTATAAGCACTAAATCCTAAGCCAATACGTTTTTTCTTTAATGGTCCATGAAAACTAAATGATTGTGTTGATGGTGAACCATCAAATCCACTCCATTGTTTTCTAATATCAATTATTGCGCACAATGCATCTTTAGTTCCTGCATAAGCGGGATTTATTATCATTTGATTAAATTGATATTGGCTATATTGAGGATCTTGTTGAGCAAAAACAGAAATGACAAAGGCACAACAAAATATTATTATTATTTTTATGATTTTCATAATCCTTTTAATTAGTAATTTCTATCCAACCTTTTTTAATTAATTCATTACTTTCAATAACATAAAAATAAGTTCCAGATGGTACAACCTGACCATTAAATTTTCCATCCCAAACATTCTCAGCGTTATTATAGTTTGAAGTCTGAAATACCTTATTTCCCCAGCGATTATAAATGTAGACTTTGTTATTTGAATAATTCTCAATATTGTCAATTATCCAAAAATCATTAATTCCATCACCGTTTGGTGTCAATCCATTGTAAACAGCAATCGCGCATGCTTCGTCAATACTAATATTAAAAATTATATCACCAACACAACCGTTATTATCAACTGCTGAATACGTATATGAAACATCTGACATAGGTGCAACACTTAATATGTTTGGATTACTATTCAAGCTCCAAGTTGGAATACTACCTCCGATAACCGATAAAAATGAGGTATCTCCAATACATATCACTCTAGGATTAACAGAAGGAATTGCTGTTGTTCCGTAATAAACATCAACAATTATTGTACTGTTTGAATTACATCCATTCAAATCTATTCCGGTTACTTGATATGTATTATTAACTGTTGGCGTAAAAGCTATACCATCATTAACGCCATTAGTCCATGTATAAGTAGAAGCTGAACCGCCACCGGTTAATGTTACTGATTGTCCGTCACAAATTAACGTTGAACTAGCATTAGCTATAACACTTGGCAAAGGTAAAACTGTTAACGTCCAAAAAGCTGTATCGGTGCATGTGCTGCCATTGCTTCCCACAACACTGTATGTTGTATTAATAAATGGTTGTACATTAATCGAATTTGAAATAGCGCCTGTAGACCAAATATAACTCGAGGCTCCACTTGCAGAAATGCCCATCGTGTAACCCGAACATACATTTGTAGAAGGAGAACTAATACTAACCGATGGTGTGTTAGAAACATTAACTGTAGTTGAAGCCGAATTTGAACACCCATTAATATCTAAACCAATTACAGAATATGATGTACTAAACGAAGGTACGTCTGTAATTGAAAAAGAAACAGTTCCTGAATTAGACCAAGTATAAGTATTTGCTCCTGATGCATTTAAAATAACAGACTGACCTGAACATATTGTATTACTTGAAGGAGATATTAAAACAGTTGGAATATCTAAAGTTGTTAAACTTACTGTTACAGTATTTGAACAACCTAAAGGTCCAGTGCCTGTTACAGTATAATTTGTTACACCTACTGTATTCATTGGAACGCTTATTAAACTTCCAGTAAAAGCGGATGGGTTTAGGGTAAATGTAGTTGCTCCTAAATTTGAAAACACAACTACGCCCCCTAAACAAACCGTATTTGTATTTACATTGGTTATTATATTTGGTAATGAATTAGCAAATACTCTTAGTGTATCCCAATTTGAACATCCAATAGCATCTATACCAACAACCGTGTATATTGTAGTTGCAGTGGGCGAAACAACCTCAGAAGAAGTTGTAGCACCTGTGCTCCATGAGTATGTATTAGCACCAACTGCTGTTAATGTTGCTGAATTCCCAACACAAACCGAATTTGAGGAAGGTGAAATTGTTAAACTAGGTAAAGCATTAACGGTTAAACTCAATGTTTCTGTATTTACGCAACCAACTATATCAGTTCCTATAACTGTATAAATTGTATTTGCAATTGGACCTTCAAAAATTGTAGATAATGAAGATCCTGTACTCCAAGAATAAGTAGTTGCACCTAACGCTGATAATGTTGCGGATGATCCTGCACAAATAGAAGAAGGAAATGCTGTTAAACTTAAAGAAGGTAAAGAATTTATAGTAACATCTAACGTATCTGAATTACTGCAACCATTAACACCTATTCCGGTCACTATATATGTGCTACTAATAGTGGGTGTAAAAGCCACGCCATTGTTAACGCCATTAGTCCATGTATAATTAGTAATTGAGCCACTTCCTGTTAATGAAATAGTATTGCCTGCACATACAGAATTAGATGAAGCAGAAGCTATTATTTGTGGTAAAGGATTAACAATCAAACTTAGAGTTTTTGTGTTTGAGCAACCTGCAGAATTTATACCTGTAATAGTGAATGTAGTATTAGTAGTTGGATTAACTAAAACAGAAGATCCAACAAATGATCCGGGATTCCATGTATAAGAATTTGCTCCACTAGAAGTAAGAGTTGTTGTAACACCCGAACAAATTGAAGGAGAAGTTGCAGTATATAAGTCAGTAATTTCTTGATTTGTTAAAGCTCTGTTCCATAAACCTATGTCATCTATTTTTCCTTTAAAATTTTGACCAATTAACATTTGAATTGTGGATGTTACACCTCCTGGCAAACCAATCCAATTTTGTTGACCTACAGGTTGCCCATCCAAATAAAGAGTTCCTCCTATATTATCAACTTTAAAAACTATTGAATGCCAGTTTAAATCGTTTACACTTCCTTTATGATTTAAGCCAACTGGATTTCCACAAATGCCATAACCTTCTACAATTCCATTACAAGGCGAGCTGGATCTAAGATAATGAGGAATAATCATTGCTAAATCATTTGAAACACTATCTAAGGCTAAACTCCAACCATTCCAGCTTGAATTTAAATATTTTTTTAAAATATTTCCACCTGAAAAACTTGCGTCAGTTTTAATCCAACACGAAATAGTTAGTGGATAACTATTTAAAATTGAATTGTGAGGGACAGAAATATTATCTGTTAATCCATTAAAACTATATGATTGATTTGAAACCCCAAATCTATCAGATGTTAATGTCGCTCCTGAAACTATTCCATTTAATGCATTACCACTTTCGTCGTTCGAATTTCCATTAAACGGATACCAAGCAATTAATCCACTTGTTGAAATATATGAAGGTATTGGTTGAGCTGTTCCCGGACTACTTGCAAAAATTATTGGTAAAGTATTTACATTAATAATTACTGTTTGTGTATTTGAACAACCAAAAACACTTGTACCAGTTAATGTATAAACAGTTGTTGTTGATGGTGAAACAACTAAAGATGAGGTTGAAACACCATTATTCCATAAATAAGTATTAGCTCCAGTTGCCGTTAAAATAGATGTTTCACCAGCACAAATAGAAGATGAAGAGGTTATTATACTTAAGGAAGGCAGTTGATTTAGCGTAATATCTATTGTATCTGAATTGCTACAACCATTCACAGCTGTTCCTGTTACTATATAAGAGTTATTGATAGTTGGAGTAAAAGCGATGCCGTCAGAAACGCCATTAGTCCAAGAATAAGTAGTTGCTGTACCACCTCCTGTTAATGTTAAGGGTTGCCCAATACATATTATTGTTGAACTTGTATTAGCTATTACAATGGGTAAAGTATTAACGGTTATTGAGATTGTTTCACTACCAATGCAACCATTAATATCAGTGCCAATAACAATATAATTTGCGGTTGCTGTCGGAGTAAATGAAACTCCATTTGATACAGAATTATTCCAAGTATAAGTTAAAGCTCCTGTTGCAGTTAAATTAACGGATTGACCGTCACAAATATTCGAAGATGTTGCGCTAGCATTTATAATTAATGGTTGGGGTTCTGCAATATTAATAGTAAAATTACTTGCACATCCATTAGCATCCGTTACAGTATAAGTATAATTGCCAGCGGCTACTGTGTAAGTACCTGTGCCTGTATATGAGCCTGTTCCACCAGTAGCTGATACCGCTACAATTGCATCACCTCCATTACATGCTATTGATGTTGTTACTAGTGCATTTGCTATTAATTGAGAAGGTTCGTTAACTAAAACAGACAGTGTATTTGAACAAGCAGTTGCATCAATTACGGTTACTGAGTAATTTCCTGTAGCCAATAAACTTAAATCTTCTGTTAATACACTATTTGACCATGAATACGAATAGGGTGCAAAACCACCAAGAACAGATAAATTAATAGAACCATTTGTAGATCCAAAACAAGAAACATTTGTAGTTAAAGCAGATAAAGTTATTGAAGGTGTAACAACAACTAATACGGTATCATATAAACTTACACAACCATTAATATCGGTTACAGAACCATAATAATATACATTGCCTATATTGGTTACATTTGTGAATGTAGGATTTTGGGCATTTATGGAAGCTCCATAACTTGATGACCAATTATATGTAACATCTGCTTGACTATTTAATGCTAAACCCACAGCTCCATTATAGCAGATAGTATCAGAACTCGGTAAAGAAGCAATTGCAACTGGTAATGCATTAACAACTATTGAAATTGAATCAGTTGCAAAACAACCTGAACCATTTTCACCTTCCACTACATAAGTTGTGTTTATAGTTGGCGTTACTGTTATAATTGATCCTACTAATAAACTTGGTGTCCAAGTAAAAGAATTTGCTCCACTTGCACTTAAAGTGGATGCAGATCCTTCACAAATAGAAAATGAAGAGGTAGATAACGATAAAACTGGATTTGGATTTACAGTCATTGTAATACTATTTGAATAGGCAGGCGAATTTGTTGTACAAACTTCATTTGCAGTCATTACCAAACTAATCACATCATAATCATTCAAAGTATTTGTGCTATAAGTAGCATATGTTGCTCCTAATATATCAGAACCGTTCAATTGCCATTGATATGTTGGCGAAGTTCCTGAATTGGTTTCAGTTGAAAAAAAGCTTACACCCGTTCCGCTACAAATAGTTGTTGATGATGAACTTATTGTTGTACTTAATGGCAAATTTGGAT
>JBILOV010000091.1:0-8195 GCA_044374335.1 Bacteroidia bacterium
CACTTTCATCATTAGCATTCCCATTAAATGGCCACCATCCAACTAAGCCAGAAGTTGGCAAATAGGAAGGTAGTTGTGCTATTGTATTTGTAACAAATGCAAATATGAAGATGGAATTAATAATTGCTTTTTTCATTTTTATTAATAATTTTCACTGTTAATAAGGATTTTCAGTTCCGCCCCGTTTTTTTGGTTTCTGGTCTCCAGATTCTTTAATGTATTTAATTTTAAAATCGTCGGTTTATTAATTTTTGAGGGTTTACGTTTTTATTTGCCAGCTAAAGGCATTAAATATTTTAGTTTCTGATATAAAGGCAAATTATTATATATAAGATCCGCCACAAGGTTTCCACTCCTCTATCATTTTAGCGACATAACGCGAACAATTTTTAGTAAATGAAATTTTATCTTGATACTCTTCAAATTTATTTAAATCATCTTCACTAAAAATAATTGTAGATACATATTCTGATTTATTTCCTTTATTATCTGTGCACTCATCTTTAACATTAATAATTAATTTTTTAGCATCATTATGTAATTTAACAAACTCAAAAATTTTGTAACCAATTTCATCTAATGTGTAGTTTCTATTCCAATCATTTTTTGATTCATGAGTTAATTCTCCTACGCCATCATTGTATGAAGCTTGATTTTTACTTGCAGAGTATCCTATTAAAATAAGCAAAATTACACCTATAATTATTTTATTTTTTTTTGATTGTGCCTTATACCAATCCCAGATCTTTTTTAAACTATTCATATTTGAAATTAATTAATTTTAGTAATTGATTTTATTGAAGTTTTACGTATGAAATTTTAAGCTAATTATCTAAAAAAACTATTTAGTATAAGTCATATTATTCGAGCTAAATGAAGAAAAATCTTGCACAAAATTAGCAGTAGAACTATATCCGTTCGTGTTTAATCTTAGAGTTGCACTTCCGACAGAAATTTCCCATGTTCCTTCATCCGAACTAATATCACCAAGTATATCAGCTACATATAAGTACGTCCCATCACCACTAAAAATATATTTTGTTTTTATGCCATTTCCTGCCGCATACCATTCCCCAATTACATCATTTTTAGATAATTCAGTTTTTTGTTCAGTTTTTTGAGATTCATCGGTATTGTCGTTTTTCTTTTTGGAGTCGCCACAACTTGTTAAACTCAGGGATGCAAGCAATAGTGTTGCCCCACAAAATGTAATAATTTTTTTCATTTTATTTTTCATTTTATTTTTTCCTACTCATTTGGCTTTTCAGAATGCGCCCTGTTTTTTTGAATTGTTTCTAGGCTCAATTTTGTATCATACATTTTTGCATAGTAAATGGAATTACTCAAAACAACGTATGATTTAAAACAAAAATATTTTAGAAATCAAGAAAATATGGAATGGTTTGGTTTCATTTTAGTTTTTATTTAAAATGAAACCTAATTTTATATAAAGTTTTAGGCCTTTTTGGAAATTCCGTACAAGAATTTTCGTTTGTCAACTTCGTCTTTTGTGCGAACTATAAAACCGGGATACATTTTATTTAACTCGGTTAAATACCTATGTCGTCTTAGCTTTCTGCTTTCTAACGTTAAATGATTAATTTCCAACACGATATCAAGTTCTTCCATGCTTAAAATTTCTTTATTAAGTTCTATAATTTTACGATACATAATTTCTGTATTTGTATTTTGAACTTCAGCATCTTCGCTAACTAACTCATCGTCAATAGTAACCGCTCTTTTTCTATTGTATCTTATCAAAAAAACTATAGCAAACGGAACCGCTATTAACAAAAACCAAAGGGCGCTATTGCTTTGTTTTTGTTCGCTACTATCATCCGTGTTTTCATTTGGTATTAAGTTTAATTGTAAGTTGGTATATTTATTCCATATAGAATCTAGATTAATTTTACAATATCCTTCATTTATTAGCGAACTACTGGGCCAGCTAAAAAACAAGTTATTGTTTAATTGATACTTTATTTTAATGCAAGCAACGCAGCCTACTTTTTCATTATCTATTATAATATATTTTAGCGGCTTCTTTTTTATTATTGCCGAGTAAACTTGATTATGATACCAAAAAAAATCATTTGTTTCAAAATAATCTCCCTCCATTATCAATCTTTCATCAAAATTAACATACTTCTTCCAAGTCATTTTTAGCAAATCCAATTGGTATAAGTTAGAATCAATGATGTCTTTCTCGGCGTAATTCCCCCCTTTTAAATGATTAAAACTATAAATACTATTTTTATAGAGAAATGTTTTGCCATTCATAAAAGCGGGAGCTTGACCCTTGGTGGGCTGAAATAACCATTCTCGTGAAATGTTTTCGAAATAAACTAAGTTGCTGTGATTGGTAAAATAGCCATAGCCACCTAATTGATATATTTTATTATTCCAACTAAAAAGACGTCTCCCAAAATTTGCACCATGGTATTGCGAAAGGTCTAATCTTATAGCTGAATCTCCTGTAAGTTTAAATAAATAGTAATAGCCATCTGGATTAAAGAAAGTATCTTGCCCTACAATACAAGTGGTTATAAACGTTTTTTCAAGAAAAACTTTTTCAGCAACACCATCAAATTGTTTTGAGATAGTTTGCTTCACAAGTTTTATTTGCTTAGGATATAGTTTGCAAGTATCTTGAGCCCAACTATATGAAAATAGTAAGAATGTAAAAAAAATACACGTAAATTTCATAAGCGTTTTCGGTTTGAAAAATATTTTATAGCGAAATAAAAAAGGAATACCTCAATTCTGCAAAATATCAGTTTCATTTTGGTTTCAAAACCGAAATTACCAAAAAATCATCCTAAAAAACACTATATTTTTGAGACATTTAACTCTCATTTTACTGAAAAAGATTTTTTGAAACTAATTACCCCGCCCAACCTTCTCGATCCAAACTTCGGTATTGTATAGCTTCGGCAATATGATTTGATTGAATATTGATAGAAGTATCTAAATCAGCAATAGTGCGCGCTACCTTTAAAATACGGTCGTATGCTCTGGCAGATAAGCCTAAACGTTCCATAGCTGTTTTTAATAAACTGCTACTGGCTTCATCTAAACTACAATACGTTCGTAAATCTTTAGTGCGCATTTGTGCGTTACAATAAATGCCATCGGAAGTTTTATAGCGTTCCGTTTGTAACAGACGTGCTTTAATGACGCGTTCTCTAATATCTTTACTGCTTTCGCTATTTTGGGCTTTACTTAATTCGCTAAAGGGAACAGGCGTTACTTCTACATGTAAATCAATTCTATCTAGTAACGGTCCCGAAATTTTATTTAAATATTTTTGTACAACACCCGGTGCGCATACACAGTCTTTTTCGGGATGATTATAGTAACCACAGGGACAAGGATTCATGCTTGCCATTAACATAAAACTGGCAGGATACTCAACACTAAAGCGAGCACGGGAAATAGTGACTATTCTATCTTCTAAAGGCTGGCGCATTACCTCTAAAACAGTTCTTTTAAATTCAGGCAACTCATCTAAAAATAAAACGCCGTTATGTGCTAAAGATATTTCTCCAGGTTGTGCGTTCATTCCTCCGCCAACAAGCGCCACATCTGAAATTGTATGGTGCGGGCTCCTAAACGGCCGACGTGTTACTAAGCCCATAGTTTTTGAAGTTCTTCCGGCAACGCTATGAATTTTAGTTGTTTCCAAGGCTTCGTCTAATGTGAGTGGCGGTAAAATGGAAGGCATACGTTTACTCAACATGGTTTTACCAGCGCCCGGCGGACCAATTAAAATAACGTTGTGTCCGCCTGATGCCGCAATTTCTAGAGCTCTCTTAATGTTTTCCTGACCTTTTACGTCATTAAAATCATATTCAAAATCATCTAAGCGGGTTAAAAATTCTTGTTCAATATCAATGGTGGTTTTTTCTAATTCTAATTTTCCATTAAAAAAATCAATTACTTGTTTGAGAGTTGAAACACCATAAACTTCTAAACCATCAACAACTGCAGCCTCTTTAGCATTAGCATCGGGCAAAATAACTCCTCTAAATCCTTCTTGTTTAGCTTTAATAGCAATTGGCAGCGTTCCTTTTATGGGGCGAAGCTCTCCATCTAAAGACAACTCTCCCATAATTATATATTTTGACACTTCGTCTATTTTTATTTGCTCGGATGCGGCTAAAATACCAACAGCAATAGTTAAATCATAAGACGAACCTTCTTTACGAATATCAGCAGGAGCCATGTTAATCGTAATTTGTTTTCCGGGAATTTTTAAATCGTTGTTTTTTAATGCTGCATCAATTCTTTGATGACTTTCTTTTACGGCACTATCTGGCAAACCAACCATAAAAAAATTTATTCCTTGTGAAATATTTACCTCTACTGTTACTGTAGTGGCAGAAATACCATGCACCGCGCTCCCATAAGTTTTTACCAACATTGTTTTAATTTTTCGACAAAGTAACAGCAAAAACAAGCATGGCGTTGCTATAATTTGTAGCACAGCTCAAAACCATTGTATTTAATGGTGTTTTGAGATTATTTAAAAGTTAAAGTTAACAGATTGATTAATTACATTTGGAACAAAATGAATTAAAAAAAGCTTTTAAAATTAATGGTTCAGAAATGACTTCTAAATTATTTTCTTTTTTAAATGGTTTTAAATATGATAAATTGTATATTTATGATTCTTAAAAACAATACTATGATTCAAAAAATACTTTTAGCACTTGCAATTTCATTAACTACAATTCAAATTCAAGCTCAAACCGAAGAGGCAAGAGAGTTAACTTGTTATAATAAATGGTCGCAAAAATTTGATGAACGCGGTGCTGAAGAAGTTGCTGATGGCATTTATTCGGATGTTATTATTACTTCACGTCTTGGTTCAAAGGCAAATTGCTGGAGTGGTAAAGCTGAAGTAAGAAACAAAAAATTATTAAAATGTTGGATTATTAAAGAAGATAATTCGGAAGAAGAAGTTTCTCGTACATGGAAAGACAACTCAAACAAAGATGTTTCTATTATTAATGGCATTAGCACATCTATGATTACAGTTCACAACGAATTAATAAATGTATTGTGGCCTAAAAAAATTAAACCAAAAAAAGCTGCGCCAAAAAAAGCCCCAGATCCATCTGATGATTAACGCTTGTTGATTTCATACAAAAAATTAAAACCCGCCAAAGCGGGTTTTTTATTTTTCTTTAAATGGGTTTCTTGGCAGCCAATCTATAGGTTGTAAAAACTGCATAAATGGTTTCATTATTAATTTCGATACCGTATTCTGTGGTTTAATATAACACAGTAATTCGTGAGGTTTTGCGCCAACCGTTGTTTTAATTTCAGAGGCAGTTCTTCCTAAATTAATTTTTGTTTTATTAACCAAAATAGCTTGTTCAATATAACTATATAAAATTGTTTGGTACAATTCAAATTCTTTATTTTGATTGTAATCAAATCCTATATAATGTGCTTCCACTTCGTTTTGTAAACAAAAGCCACAAGCAAACGAAACCATTTTGTTTTCTAAAAACCACGCGTCAACATAAAAAGAATCTGATACAGAATTCATCACGTCTACAAAATAATTTGCAGATAAATGTGCTAGCTTAAATTTTGCATGATTGTAAACTTGCGTATATAAAGCATGCATCTCTTCCTTATAAAATGAAACTTCATCAGTTGACAATCTCTTTTTAGTTAAACAAGCACTTGCGGATAAAATATGCTTAGCTCTGTTTCTATATTTTTTTGAAAAATGATTTAAATAGTCAGTTAAGTTTTTTAAACCACTTGGCAAATCAATAATCATATTAGGCTCAACATTAAAATGTATGAACTTATTACAATACCAGCAATCTTTGTTTCCAAAGCCTTCTGCATAAAAATCTTTTACCAAAATGGCTGAAATTTTTCCTCTTAATTTTTCTGCTCTCGATACGCCATCAATTACACCTTCTACTAATTTGAAAGTTGTTTTCTTGCTATTCACATCCAAATAAAAACCATGCTCGCCACTAATAAAATTATTACCACAAGTAACTAAACGCATAATTGTTTCGTTATCATTGTGTTTCACATATTTTTGAAATATAGAAGATTTTTTGCTTTTCAACTCCGTGATTTGCTTCTCTATTAACTCCCCAAATAAAGAAGCAGAGAAATCATTAATTTGAAAATAAACAACACCAATTGGGTTTTTTCTATTATAAATTATAACATATCTAAATCTAAAGTGTTCCGTTTTTTCTTTATGTAATACACTTAAGTACGAATATGATAAAAAAACATTTTTGTTATTGATGGCTTTTGTCCACTCTGCTTCAGGAACATTAGTTATCTCATCATAGCATGTAAATGAATAATTACTAAATAGTTTTCTATTAGGTTTTAAAATGTTTTTTCCAAGTATTTTATCACAAAACGCAAACATTAAAAAGCTGATAATTGAAAAACATTATTAAATAACATTATTGCACTTTCTTCAATAGAAAGATTAGTAGCATCAACACTATAGATAGCGTTTGTTGGTGTTTCAAAAGGGTTGGATATTCCTGTAAATTCACTAGTTACTACCCTTTTTGTAAAGTTAGTTTTATTGGAAGAAAAATATAAAGTATTCCAAAACATCAATCTTTTATAAGATAATAAATTCTCATTAGCTAAACTTAAAACAAGCTCAGGTTGGTTTGTAACTATATATTTTGACGCACTCAGGTTGATAAAATTAAGAATTTAAAAATACAATTAATTATTCTTACTTTTGGTTAATAAACCTGTTTTAATAAAGATTAACATGGCATACGATTTTAAGAATAGTCCAACTGTTGACCAAGTAGGTATAGAGGAACGTGTGGCTCGTTTTAATACACGCAGTATTAAAAAAGGAAGCAAAGTGCAAGTATTAAAATTAGCGCTTAATATGATAGATTTAACTACCCTTGAAGGAAAAGATACTGAAGGGAAAGTGAAACAAATGTGCTATAAAGCCATGCATCCGCATTTAGCTTTACCTGATTTACCAAGTACAGCAGCGGTTTGTGTTTACCCTACCATGGTAAAAGTAGCAAAAGAAGCATTAAAGGGAAGTAAGGTAAAAGTGGCTTCTGTGTCTACGGCTTTTCCTAGTGGAAATTCAACCATGCAAATTAAATTATTAGATACAAAGTTTGCTTTAGATAATGGAGCGGATGAAATTGATATGGTAATTAGTCGTGGTGAATTTTTAAAAGGCAACTACAATTTTGTATTTGATGAAATTGCAACTATTAAAGATTTAACGCATAAGTATAATGCTCGTTTGAAAGTCATTTTTGAAACTGGGGAAATTTCTACATTAGATAACGTTCGACGCGCTAGTGATATTGCCATTTATGCAGGAGCAGATTTCATTAAAACATCCACTGGTAAAATTGGTGTGGCAGCAACAATGCCTGTTACACTAGTGATGTTAGATGCGATTAAAGATTATTATTTTAAAACAGGCATACAAGTTGGCATGAAGCCAGCGGGAGGCATTAGCACAGCAAAAGGCGCCTTACAATATTTAGTAATGTTACACGAAACGTTAGGTAACGCTTGGTTAGATAATAAATGGTTTCGATTTGGTGCAAGTTCTTTAGCTAATGATTTAATTTTACAATTAGAAAAAGAAGCAAAAGGGGTTTATTATAGTAAGGATTATATATCAGTAGATTAAATCTAACCGCAGAGAACGCGGAGTTTTTTTGCGCAAAGAAAAGAAGAAAGAATTAAAAACATATTGCCCTCTGCGACCTTTGCAAGCACTCAGAGTCCTTTGCGGTTAAACACAAAATAAAATGGCAAAAAAAGAACCTAAAAAATTAGAATACTTTACCGATTGGAAATATGCTCCATCACCTGAAGCAACCGATCACATTCGTTTACAAAAACAATATGAATTATTTATCAATGGTAAATTTGTAAAACCAAATTCGGGTAAATATTTCGACACCATTAATCCTGCAACGGAAGAAAAAATCTCAAGCATTTCAGAAGCTAACGATAAAGACGTTGATAGTGCTGTAAAAGCTGCTCGTGGTGCTTATGATAAAACATGGAGCAAAATGCCCGCAAAAGAACGCGCTAAATACATTTACCGTATTGCTCGTTTAATTCAGGAACGTGCTCGTGAACTATCAGTGATTGAAACGTTAGATGGTGGAAAATCCATTCGCGAAAGCCGTGAT